>NZ_JBKCVI010000046.1:0-3039 GCF_046317795.1 Flavobacterium sp.
CAATCAGCTGAATAAATGGTTTCAAAATTTATAGAAAACTTTCAGAAGAAATCGCTTAAAGAGCGATTTCTTCTCGTTATAGGGATTTTGTTTTTTTTGATTTATTTAACATTTGGGCTGATTATTATATTTTGGAAGTCATTACCGTTAGCATTAGATTATAAATATCGAATTGTTTTTGGAATTTTGTTAATTGTATATTCTTTTTTCCGATTTTTGCGTTTCTTTAATAAAGAATAATTTTTGAAATGAATAAAGTAACAAAAACAATTATTGGTTTTTTACTACTCACTTTACTTTTTGTTTTCTCTTGTCAAACTAAAACGGATAAAAACGAGGAAACTATTATAAAGGGAAAAGCTACTATTTATGTAGACGAATCTATATTGCCTATTGTTGAAGATGAAGAAGCTGTTTTTGAATCTCAGTATGAGGCAAAGTTGTATTTGGTACCAAAATCAGAAAATGAAGTTTTGAATTCAATGTTAAATGATACCGCTAAAATTGCCATCTTAACTCGAACGCTATCAGCAGATGAATTAAAATCTTTTAAAGCCAAAAAAATAAGTCCAAGAATTACACCTTTCGCAACAGATGCTGTGGCATTTATAAAAAATAAAACTGCAAATGATACTTTGATTGCTTTACAAGACGTTGTTGATTTTGTGCACGGGAAATCAGTTCCAAATATCAAAGGATTGGTATTTGACAATGCCAATTCGAGTACAGCACGATATATCTCTGAAATTGCCGGAATGGCAGTTGCTAATCAAAAAAACATCTTTTCATTTAAAACAAATGAAGAGGTAATTAAATATGTAGCTGAAAACTCAGGTATGATTGGCGTAATAGGAATGAATTGGATTTTTCAACCGCCATTGGATTTGCAAGAAGTTGTAGATAAAGTCAATGTAATGGGAGTTAAAGGCAAGAATTCCAACGAATATGTTTTCCCAACACAAGATAATCTTGCACAAGGAAAGTATCCTTTGGCACGGCGTTTGTATATCATCAATTGTCAAGGATATACTGGATTGGGAATGGGATTTGCTTCCTTCCTTGGTGGCGAAAGAGGTCAAAGAATTATATTAAAATCGGGTCTGGTTCCTGAGCGAGTACCATCGAGAAAAATAATTATAAGAAATAAAATTACTAAAGATAAAAATTAAATACTGCAAGATGAACAAGTTTAAAATTTTCAGCTTAGCGTTAGTAGCAACAACCATTGCGAAAGCACAAGAATTAGAGCCAGCGAAGAAAGCGATTGATGCTGAACAATTTGAAAAAGCGAAATCAATGCTGAAATCAGTTATACAAGCAAAACCAACAAATGGAAAAGCGTCCTTTCTTTTAGGAAATATTTATTTGAAACAAAACATTTCAGATTCAGCTTCAATTTATTTTCAGAAAGGATTAGCTTGTAAAGATGATGCAAAGTTCAATAACATTGGATTGGGTCAAATGGATTTGGATGCTAATAACAAAACGGCAGCTCAAGCAAAATTTGATTTGGTTACCAAAGACATGAAAAAGAAAGACACCGAAGAATATGTTTATATAGCTCGTGCTTTTATGAATGCTGATAAACCAGATTATAAAAGCGCGATAGCTGTATTAACAAAAGCAAAAACTGCAAATCCCACAGATGCCCAAGTGCAATTGGCTTTAGGAGATGCCTATTATGGTGACAAAAATCAAAACGATTCCTATGTTGCCTACAGAAATGCCTACCAAACTGATCCTTCATTAATTAGAGCAAAAATGCAATTGGGTGTTTTGTTAAAAGGAGCAAAAGCTTATACAGAAGCCGTAAAAGCTTATGATGAAGTAATCGCAATTAACCCAAATTATGGTCCGGTTTACAGAGAATTAGCAGAAACCTATTATTTATGGGGAAGTAATGTACCGTCTACCTATAAAGAAAATATCCAAAAATCATTAGGATTTTATGAAAAGTACATGAGTTTAACAGATTACTCAATAACATCAAGAATGCGTCACGCTGACTTTTTAATCTTAGCCAAAGATTACAAAGCATTAGAATTGGAAGCGAATAAGATGAAAGAAATTGACGGTGTAAACCCAAGAATACTTCGTTATTTGGGATATTCGGCGTATGAAAATGGAAACCCAGATGTTGCTTTAGACGCACTACAAAAGTTTATTTCAAATTCATCGAACAAAATTATCCCACGTGATTATTTGTATTTGGCTCAAGCCAAAATCAAAAAAGGAACTAGTGCCGATGGGAAAACGGTTGATGCTACTTTATTAGCTTCTGCTATTGAAGATCTTAAAAAAGCGGTTGAAATGGAACCTTTATCTGCTAATGAATTAAACGAATTGGGTAAAAAATTATACGACCAAAAAGCATTTGCAGCAGCCGCAGCAGTTTTTGAAGTTGCTGTAACAGTCCCTACATCAAAGAATTATTTACTCGATAATTTTTATTTAGGGAATTCATTATATTATGATAATACCAGAAAAGATGTCGTAAAACCAGACCCAATTGCTTTGCAAAAAGCAGATACGGCTTTTGGAAATGTAATCACCGCTTCTCCAACAACACAAGATGCCTATTTATTCAGAGCAAGAACCAATAACTTGTTAGAAAAAGATGATTTGATGGCAACCTATTATCAACAATATATCGATACTGTCACCGCAAAAGGCGAGGCAGAAATCACAAAAAATAAAAATAAGTTCATCGAATCTTATAACAACATAGCTTCTTTTTATGCAAATTCAGATAAAGCAAAAGCAATTGAGTTGTTGAATAAAACGCTAGCTCTTGATCCTGCTAATGCATATGCACTTGAGGCATTGAAAATGTTGAAATAAAATTAAAAAAACATTATAAAACCCCTGATAGGTTTTCAAAACAAAAACTCAACACAAAAATCAGTTTTTAGATAACAAAAGACTAGTTAAAAAATAGGGATAGTTTAAACCCATAAATACTTTAAAATAAGATTTGGAAAATATTATTTATCCTTCTAAAAATTCGCTCCATTTTTACCTTTCCATTTGCCTTCAAAT
>NZ_JBKCVI010000047.1:0-2868 GCF_046317795.1 Flavobacterium sp.
AGCAATGATGCAGTTGGAGAAAGTGTTTCTTTAGTTACCAAGACCTTCGATGCGTCGGTAAGTAATAATTGCCTGTTATTTTTTGATCATTATTTCGTTGGTGGAAGCGGCGCAACTGGCGCGGTAGAAGTTTACAACGGATCGTCTTGGGTATTGCTCGATACTTACTCGGCAACAACTGCTAATCCTGAAAATAAACTCTACAATATTTCGGCTTTGGCCGGAGGCATCACCAATGCCAAAGTACGTTTTATCTGGAATACACCAGGTTCGGGAGCATTTTGGGCAATCGATAACGTACGGGTGTATTCGCCACAAAGCCGCGATGCCGGTTTGAATGCATTTACCAATCCGGTACCGCCCTTTCCGCAAGGAACCTACCCAATTCGGGTTTCATTAACCAATTTTGGTATCAATACCTTAACAAGTGCCACCATCAAATGGACTGTAAATGGTGTATCTCAACCCGATGTAAACTGGACCGGCTCCTTGCCTTTTGGCCAAACCTTGCCTAACGTATTGCTTGGAAATTCTACATTTCAGGCCGGAGTACTTAAAAACGTAAATGCGTGGATTACCACAGTAAACAGTGCGAGCGACTTAAACTCGCAGAACGATACCACAAAGGCAACCTTGGTAGCTTCGCTTTGTGGAACGTATACTATAGGCGGGACGAGTCCTGATTTTGCGAACTTTACAGAAGCGGCATTTGCATTAAATCAAGCCGGCGTTGCATGCCCAGTAATCTTCAAAGTGCGCGACGGCAGCTACAACGAGCAGATTAAATTGTTCCAGGTATTGGGCTCTTCGGCCACCAATTTCATTCGCTTTGAAGGCGAGAGTGGCGACAGTTCGCTAGCAGAATTACATTATCAAGAAAACAATCCAAGCAACGATTTTACCTTATCTCTAACAGGAACAGACTACATCACCTTCCGCGATTTGGGTATTCGCCGTTCAAACGGTTCGGGTAACCTATTTATCCAGAATAACGCACACCACGTAACGGTGGAAAATTGCTGGTTGGGTCATGTTGTTTCTCCCAATTCGAGCTGTGATTCCATGCTAACATTTCGGAACAACCAAATGCAAGACTACAACCTTACATTATCGAACTCAACTAGGGCAAAAGGAATAGTAATAGAAAACAATGAAGCCGGCAGCATTATTATCAATAATAGCAGTGATGTTAATATTGATAATAATAATTTTGGGTATTTATCACTCAGTAACTCTGACATTTGTGAGATTAAAAATAATTCGGGATGGACATGGGCTAATGATTCTTTTGCATATAGAATAACTATCAATAATTGTAGAGAAATATTATCGCGCGACAATTTGTTTTACGTTCATGAGACAAATGAGGACACCTTATTGGATGTTTATTCCAATCGTACACCTGTATATGGGGATGACTGGGGTTTTATTTCGCGAGATTGTAGGAAAATGAAGATACATAACAATGAGATTTATAATAGCTATGGCATCTACAACTTGAGGGGAGATAGTATAGAGGTAAAAAGAAATTATACCAAGAATTCATTTTTAGATCGAGGGTATGGATTGTATTTTGAAGGTATTGGGAATAGTTTGGTAGTTGATAGCAATGATGTCAATGATCCCAAGGAATTTGGAATCGTATGCAGGCCATATGGTTCTGTTACATGGAAAGTTAGAGAGAATATAATTAAGGGCGCGGGTGATAACGGTGTATTGATTGAATGGGGCTCCGGGGGAGAATATATTGATAACAGGATCCTTGGGATGAGATATGGGACTGGATTTGTTATAAATAATGCAAATGTATTAGTAGCAAATAATTATGTTCAATCAACAGGACTGGGAATTGCAAAAGGTATTAGTTTAAGATCAGGTGCAAGTGGTTCTCGCATCGTATTCAACTCCGTAAACATTACAGGTACCGATGTCGAAAATGGTGTAGCACTCGAAGTGTTGGGTGGAAACAACTACGTGGTAAAAAACAACATCTTCGCCAATAATGGCGGTGGGTATGCCATGTACGCTTCAAGTTCTGTATCAGACTTCGACTTGAATTACAACGATTACTTCAGCAGCGCAAAGAAAACAGCGTATTATCAGGGAACCTTATACTCAACAATTGCAGCATTTGCATCAGCAAGCGGCAAGGAGGCCAATGCCCGTTCGGTAAATCCGTTCTATGTATCGGCAATTAATTTACGTCCAAACCATACCTTACTCAATGGAACCGGATTAAACTATGCCGAGGTAACAAAGGATATTACCGGCGCTTTGCGTGGCGGCAATCCCGATATCGGTGCCACCGAATTCGGCTTATGCGCTAACGATGCCGGTGTGAACGAATTTACTGCATTGAGCAATCCGCTACCAGCCGGAGTAAATGCCGTGAAAGTAATTTTACAAAACCAGGGCAGCAATACGCTCAATAGCACCACCATTCGTTGGTCTGTAAATGGCGTAGAGCAGGCTCCGTTTGCATGGAGCGGTGCATTGGGAGTGCAGCAAAATGCACAAGTCACAATCGGAACCTTTAACTTCCCTGCCGGCAGCAGTTTCGATTTGAAGGCTTGGACTGTTGGTGCCAATGGAACAAACGATTGCAATGCGTATAATGACACATCGCGTTTAGACGATTTGGGAACGCCACTATGCGGAACGTATACCATCGGCGGTGTAAGCCCCGATTTTGCATCCTTTACCGATGCAGCCGTAGCACTCAATGCAGCCGGTATTATTTGCCCAGTAATCTTCAAAGTGCGCGACGGCAGCTACAACGAGCAGATTAAATTGTTCCAGGTATTGGGCTCTTCGGCCACCAATTTCATTCGCTTTGAAGGCGAGAGTGGCGACAGTTCGCTAGCAGAA
>NZ_JBKCVI010000048.1:0-34079 GCF_046317795.1 Flavobacterium sp.
GATAAAATTAGATGGTGTAAGTGATAGTCAATTTGGAGTATCCACAGGATATGGACGTGTGGAAATGGCTTATTATCTGATGGCAAAAGCATGTGAAATTGACATGACCGAATCTCGATTATTAGAAGAAAACGGCAGAGCACACTTTATGACACAACGTTTTGACCGGGAAGATGGCGATATCAAACACCACATACAAACCTTTTGTGCCATGCAACATTTTGACTTCAATAATGTGAATAGTTACAGCTATGAACAGCTATTCCAAACCATGCGTTTGTTGAGACTTCCTTATCCTCAAGCCGAACAAATGTTTCGTAGAATGGCCTTTAACGTAATGGCAAGAAACTGTGATGATCATACCAAAAACTTTGCATTCCGTCTAAGAAAAAACCAAGATTGGGAACTAACACCTGCCTACGATATTTGTCACGCCTACAGACCCGGAAGCGAATGGGTAAGTCAACATGCATTAAGCATCAACGGTAAAAGAAATGCAATCACTAAAGAGGATTTATTGACCATTGCCAAATCGATGAACATAAAAAAAACAACAGAAATCATCCAACAAATAAGTGAAGTAGTAAAAAATTGGTACTATTTTGCTGAAGAAACCAAAGTAGAACCTAAATTAAGCAATGTTATCAAGTCCACTTTGATTACTTTTTAGAGAATGGTCAATAATAGTGCTTATTTTTCTGTTAATACGAAACATATTCTGTAATTTCCAAACCATAACCTATCATTCCAACACGCTTTGTTTGGGTAGAGTTGGACACCAATCGTATTTTTGAAATAGCAATATCGTGCAATATTTGTGCACCTATACCAAAATCTTTTACATCCATTTTAATCTGAGGGGCTTTCAGAATTCCTTCGGTTTGTAATTGTTTTAGTTGAGTTAGTCTGTTGATGAGGTCAGAAGAGTCAGTTTCTTGATTGATAAACAATATGGCACCTTTGCCTTCTTCATTACTGCGTTTGAACATATCATCTAGTTTCTTGTCTACTTCATTTGTTAGTGTATTCAAGATATCATTATTGGCTTGCGTGGAATTGATGCGAGTGAGTATTGGATCTCCTGAGTTCCAACTCCCTTTAGTTAATGCTAAATGTACTTGCTTATTGGTTGTTTGTTGATAAGCCCTTAGACGAAAGTCGCCAAAACGGGTTTGTATTTCAAAATCTTCTTTTTTGATTATTAAACTGTCGTGTTGCATTCTATAGCCGACTAAATCTTCGATAGAAACGAGTTTCAAATCAAATTTTTTAGCAACTGCTACTAGTTGGGGTAGGCGAGCCATTGTGCCATCTTCATTCATGATTTCAACAATAACACCTGCTGGTTTATAACCTGCAAGCCGTGCAAAGTCAATAGCAGCTTCAGTATGACCTGTTCTACGCAAAACTCCACCTTGTTTTGCTGTGAGTGGAAAGATATGTCCAGGACGTGCTAAATCGTAGGGTTTGGTGTCTTCATTTACTAAGGATAAAATAGTTTTTGCCCTATCGGCTGCCGAGATACCAGTTGTCACTCCTTGTCCTTTCAAATCAACTGAAACGGTAAAAGCGGTTTCCATGTGGTCGGTATTATTCTTGACCATGGAGTGCAGTTCTAATTCATTACAACGTCTTTCTGTTAGAGGAGCACATATTAATCCTCTTCCATGCTTTGCCATGAAGTTAATCATTTCGGGAGTTACCTTTTCGGCTGCTGCCAAAAAGTCGCCTTCGTTCTCACGGTCTTCATCGTCAACTACTATTATGATTTTTCCTTGACGAATGTCTTCAATTGCTTCTTCTATAGTGTTGAGTTGTATTTTTTCTAAGTCCATTAAAGGGTGTTTTTTGATGCTAAAATAAGTGAATTGACAAATAATTTATTGTATAGGTAAAATAGGATATAAAATGGAAATCCTGCAGCAAGAAGCACAAATAAGTGTAAATCTATTGTGGTATTGGTTTGGTTTGCCATTTTGAGTAGCTGTTGTTGTGCTTTAAAAAGCATAAAGTAAAATACCGCAGCCACTAGGAGTGAAGCTATTAGTAGTAACACTGAGTCTGTTTTTCCTAGAACGAGTAACACTAGTAGACCAACATAACTGATTAGTGCTATGAAACTGAATTTATGGTATTGCTTTGCAAGTATTTCTGTTGAGAGTTGCTTTTCTTTGAATTCCGATTTCTCAATTAGGGCGCTGTTAATGGGAGTATCATTTATCAACGCTTTGGTTTTATCGGAATTACTACTGGTTTTCAATGCAGCATCTGCTATTTGTGGCGTTAGTGGGTCGGTTATAGTAGCGGGAAACAATCGACCAAAATATGCAGTTAACCAATCAAAATTGATACTAAAACCTTTATCGTCAGTAGCTCTTTTTGTGAGTAAGATGGCTAATGGAGTTAATACGAAAGAGGACATCCAACAACCCATGAAAGGACTAATCTCGTCTTGTCCTGCTACTTTTTTACCAAAAGTATTGATAAAATGAAAAATGATAAAAATAAGTATCGAAAATACAATTGGTAGTCCTAAACCACCTTTTCTAATAATTGCTCCTAAAGGTGCTCCAATAAAAAACATGAGCATACAAGCATAAGCTATAACAAATTTGTCATACAAAGCAATCCAGTGTTGGTTAATGTTTTTTTGTTTGTCTTCTATTTCATATTTAGAAGACTCAAGACTAAAATTTATAGATTCTACGTTACTACTAGCAGCTTTTAGGATATTGGATTTTTCGGTATCGCTAAAGTTTTGTAATATATTATTGAAGCTAAAAATATTTTGCTGCTCAGCAATAGGAGTAATTCTGTTTGTATTTGTGGTTCGTTGACTAATATTTTCTGTAAACGAAATTACATCTTTTTTATAGTTTTTTTCTAAAGAGTCTATTGTGAACTTTAGCTCTCCAACGGTCAGCATAGTGTTGGTATTTGAGATTTGTTCTTCATCTAAATTGGCATTATTTAGTTTAGACAAATCGATATTTATGATGTATTTTTTAAATTCACTTTTGGCGAAAGGGACTTTATTTCGTTCCTCAAATTTCTTTGGAATAATATCCTCATAATAGTTACCGTCTTTTAGCACTAATTTCAAAACATTAGAGTTTTCGTTACTGATTAACTCTCCTTTTTTTGCTTTAATAACGGTATTGCTTCCCGAACCTAAAACTGATTTTTTATGTATAGTAACTTGGCTAAGAAATCTTCCACCTTCCCCAGATTTTTTTTCTACTTTGATGTTGTAAAGTCCTACTTCGCTAAATTGTCCTTCGGCTATAGCCATAGCAGGTTTTACTTGGGCTATATTTCTTCGAAAATTAATGAATTTATATTCGGCAAACGGAATAACATTATTGGCAAAAATAAAAGCAACTATGCTCAAAAGGATAATGAAATAGGTTAAACTACGCATGGCACGTTGTAACGATATTCCAGAAGATTTCATGGCCGCAAATTCATAATTTTCAGCCAAACTCCCAAAGGTCATAATGGATGCCAGTAATACGGAAAGGGGTAATACTAACGGAATAATACTTGGCATTTTATAGAGTAAAAACTTGATAATCATAAAGATATCTAAGTCTTTTCCGGCTAGCTCGTTAATAAATAGCCAAACAACTTGCAAAACGAATATGAAAAAAAGAATTACAAATACTGTAGTAAATGTAATGAGGAAGGATTTTAATAAGTACCTGTCAAGTATTTTCACCTCGAATTTAGTCTATTTTGTTGATGTAGTAATTTGGATATTTACTCGCTACAAAGGTAAACTGATTTTTTGACAAAGGTTGATTGGTTTTAAAAGAATTAACAGTGAGCGTGGTTTTAGTACCATTTTTGCCCATTTCAATTACGTTATAAATATTTTTTGTTTGGGAATCTATTCCCAATAATATTTCTTTTCGTTGGTCTTTTGCGTTTGTTGGAATGAGTTTGATGTATTGAATTTTACGTCCTTTTACATCTTGCAATATGTCCCAAGTAAACTTGTATCCCGTGTTGAAAAAAGTCAACATTTTTGAAGGCGTTATAGCATTTTCATCTTTTTCATTCAAACTTGATATGGTTATCTCTTCATCTTCGGGAACGATAGTGTAACTTTTTTTGCCGTCGAATATTTTAGTAACACCCATAAAGTTCAAAACATATTTGTTGCCTTCTAACAAAAGGTTTCCTTTGCTTTCTTTATTGATATTTTCTTTGCTATTGTTGAGGGTGTATTTGAAATCGATAGTAACGTTATCATAGGTTTTGATCTTAGCCGTTACTTGGTCTAATAAATCTTTTGCTTTTTTATCCTGCGCGTTAGTTGTAAAACCCGCAAGTAGTAAAAGTGCAATTGATAGTATTTTGTTCATTTTATAAATTGTTTTGTTCATTGGAAAAAAATTGATCTAGTGAAGTCAAGTCAGGAATGTTAACACTTCTCGCTTTACTTCCTTCAAATGGACCTACAATACCTGCTGCTTCTAATTGGTCAATCAATCGACCAGCACGGTTGTAACCCAATTTTAACTTTCTCTGCAATAATGATGCCGAACCCTGTTGGGCCGACACTATTATTTCGGCTGCTTCTCTAAACATGCTGTCTCTTTCGGAAATATCAAATTCTAAATTAACGCTGCCACCATCTTCTCCGATATATTCTGGAAGAAAATAAGCGCTAGCATACGCTTTTTGAGAACCAATATATTCTACAATTTTTTCTACTTCGGGAGTGTCAACAAAAGCACATTGCACCCGCACTAAATCATTTCCGTTAGAAAATAATAAATCGCCTCGACCAATTAATTGATCCGCACCACCAGTATCTAAAATGGTTCTAGAGTCAATTTTTGAAGTTACTCTGAAGGCAATTCGAGCAGGGAAGTTGGCTTTAATCATACACGTAATTACATTTACGGATGGTCGTTGTGTAGCAATGATTAAATGAATTCCAATAGCACGTGCTAATTGCGCTAAACGAGCAATGGGAGTTTCTACCTCTTTTCCTGCAGTCATTATCAAGTCGGCAAATTCGTCCACTACCAAGACGATGTAAGGCAAGAAACGGTGACCGTTTTCGGGATTTAATTTTCGTCCTTTAAACTTTTCGTTGTATTCCTTAATGTTGCGCACCATAGCATCTTTCAATAAAGAATAACGGTTATCCATTTCTAAACATAGCGAGTTCAACGTATTGATTACTTTATTGTTATCAGTAATAATAGCATCTTCGGTATCTGGCAGTTTTGCTAAGTAATGACGTTCTATTTTATTGAAAAGGGTAAGTTCCACTTTCTTTGGGTCAACCAAAACAAATTTAACTTCTGCAGGGTGTTTTTTATAAAGTAAAGAAGTCAGTACGGCATTTAATCCTACTGATTTTCCTTGTCCTGTTGCTCCAGCCATCAATAGGTGAGGCATTTTAGCTAAGTCAACTACAAAGGTTTCGTTAGAAATTGTTTTACCCAAAGCGATAGGTAATTCCATTTCAGCTTCTTGAAACTTAGCTGAAGAAATGACACTCTTCATCGGAACCATAGTTGGGTTTTTGTTTGGCACTTCGATACCTATTGTTCCTTTCCCTGGAATAGGAGCAATGATACGAATACCAAGTGCTGAAAGAGACAAGGCGATATCATCTTCCAAACTCTTTATTTTAGAAATGCGAATACCGGCTTCGGGAACTATTTCATACAAGGTTACTGATGGTCCAACAGTAGCTTTGATTTGAGCAATTTCTATTTTGTAGTTTTTTAAAGTTTCTACAATTCTGTTTTTATTTTCTTCAAGCTCTTCTTGATTGATAGTAATACCCACAGAGGAATATTCTTTCAGTAAATCAATCGTTGGAAATTTGTAATTGGAAAGCTCTAAAGTTGGATCAAAAAGTCCAAAATCTTCTACGAGTTTGGCAGCCAAATTTTCTTCCATTACATCTTCATCATTGGTTACTTCGATGACAAACGCGTCATCATTCGTTTCAATAATATGCGGTTCAGGTGAAGGTGTAACGGTTTTTATGGTTGGTTCTAAATTAATTTCAGAGGCATTTTCAATAGTGGGTTTTAACGACTCTTTATTAATTTCAAACAGCGAGGGTTTGATGGTTGGTTCTTCTATTTCCTCTTCTTCAGGTAAAGCAAATTCCTCTAAGTTATAATCGGTTCCGCTAGTAGCAGCTTTCATCTCTGTCAAATCTTCGCTAATGTCTTTTTTCTTTTTCTCGAAGAATGTTTTAAAAGCGTCTGGAGATATTTTTATTTTGAATAGTAAGTAAATGATTATTGAAAAGGCAAGTAGTAATAATGTTCCGGTCTTTCCAATATAATCTTGAAGGAAAAGATTCATTTCATATCCTACAGTTCCACCTAATTCTGGTAAAGTATAGGCGGCAAAAGCAAACATAATGGATATTATAATAATGGCAAACAAATCCCAAAACCAAGTGTTTTTAAGTTTTCGAATGGGTAAATCCAAAATTAAAAAGGCGCCGCTTATGAAAAAGAGTTTTACAAAAAGAAACGAGGCAACCCCAAAACCACGGTAAACAAAAAGGTCTGCCAGATAAGCGCCAAATTTTCCCAACCAGTTTTGTACTGTCTCGTTTCGGTTGGTAATAGAGTCAACAGCACTTTGATCGGCCTGACCAGTTACAAAAAATGAAATAAAAGAAACCAAAAACGCAATAGACAATAGCACTAAAAGAAAACCAGCTAAAACGCGGTACTGCTTTTTAGTCTTTAAAATTTTAAGTTCTAGATTGGGATCTTTTTCCTTTTCTTTAGGTTCTTTTTTTACTGTTTTTGCCATTGGTTATTTATAACACTATAAAAGTAGAGATTTAATAGAATGATTATAGAAATTTAGGCACATAAATTAATAAACCTACAGCAACAGCAGCCAAAGCTGCAAACATTACAGCACCAGCAGCAATGTCTTTAATAAAACCTATTCTATCATGAAATTCAGGATGAATAAAGTCGGCTATTTTTTCAACCGCAGTGTTCATACTTTCAATGCCCAAGACTAATCCAAAAGCGAGAATTTGCATCATCCATTCTTCCCTTGAAATATGAAAGACAAATCCAGCTATAATCATTATTACAGCTAATGAAGATTGCACCATTACGCTATGTTCGGTAGTAATAAGTTTAATAGCTCCTCTAAAAGCAAAACCAATGCTTTTTAATCTTCCGGTAAAGAATGAGTTATCTTTTTGAAATTCCATTTAAAAGATAATTATAGTGAAGCTAATGCCGCTTCATAATTTGGTTCATCAGCAATTTCAGGCACTTGTTCTTCATAGATAACGTTTCCATTTTCATCCAAAACGATGACCACTCGAGAATGTAGTCCAGCCAAAACGCTATCTACAATTTCTAATCCATAATCTTTACCAAAACTTCCCGTCTTAAAATCGGACAAATTTTCTACATTTTCTATGCCTTCTGCGCCACAAAAACGCTTTTGAGCAAAGGGTAAATCGCGAGAAATACACAATACTTTAGTGTTATTTAAAGCACTAGCTTTGGCATTAAAAGCTCTCACAGATGCTGCGCAAGTTCCAGTGTCAATACTTGGGAATATATTTAATACCACTTTTGAGCCGCCATAATCCGCTAAAGTTGCAATGCTTAAATCGGTTTTTACTAATTGAAAATTGGGTGCTTTTGAACCTACTTTAGGTAATTCACCGCTAGTGTTAATTGGATTTCCTCCTAATGTTATTGATGCCATAGCTATTGTTTTTTTAAGATTTCAAAAGTACTAAAAAAAGTTAAGACTTGGTTTTTACTATTTGTGAATTTTGATTTAAAACTAGCTGATAATTTTAACAGTTTAAATTAGGTTTGTAATATTGTAATATCGTAATATTGCAATATAAAAATAAAATGAATTTATGGGAGCATCAAAATCTGAATCTTTTTCGGCAGAGCACAACGAGATGGCGACTTTGTTTAAAGCATTATCACATCCGGCACGAATAGCCATTGTGGACTATTTACTCAAAGTGGATACCTGCATTTGTGGCGATATTGTTAACGAATTGCCATTAGCTCAACCCACAGTTTCTCAACATTTAGCTGCACTTAAAAACGCAAATATTATTAAAGGAAATATTGAAGGCACGGCGATTTGCTATTGTATCAATTCGGATACTATTGCTAAAATTGTGAGTCACTTTGGTGCTATTACAACCCAACTAAAGAATAAATGTTGTTAAAAGAGGAAGCCGGAAGCAGGTAGTTGGAAGCAGGTAGTTGGAAGCAGGTAGTTGGAAGCAGGAAGTTTCTTTACTAATAATCTAAAATTTTAATATTATGAAATTATCCCAATTTAAAAATCAGTTAGCTCAAATAGAGCAATTGGATTTTGTTTTACAAAACGGAAAAAAAGTGCCTTCACATTTTCATATAACCGAAGTTGGCGTAACGACCAAACAATTCACCGATTGCGGGAACACTTTTAGAACCGATAAAAAAATCACTTTTCAACTTTGGTCTTCAATAGATTTATACCATCGATTGCAACCCCAAAAAGTTTTGAAAATTATTAATTCGGTGGAGGAGAATCTGGAAAGCGATGATTTAGAAATTGAAATCGAATACCAACAAGAAACCGTGGGTAAATTTGGTGTAGAATATTTTGACAAACGCTTTGTTTTGACCAATACTAAAACCGATTGTTTAGCAAAAGACAATTGCGGTATACCAGTAGAAAAAATTAAAATAAAAATAGGAGAGTGGGTAAATAAACAAACTGATTGTTGTACTCCAGATGCTGGTTGTTGTTAATGATGTACAACAAAGTTTTCACGAAGTTTCGCAAAGAAATTTGAATTGATAAAAAAAACTAGAGTATGGAAGTTTAATTGCCAAATGACTATTTACTAATAACTCTTTACTAAAATGTTAGAAAATCTATCCAAAACCATAGCAACTATTTCAAAGATTTCAGTTTCAAACGAACGAAAAGAAATTTTACAACCTTTGATTGAATACATTCAAGACAAAGTGAATTCGAACGAGGAAATTAGTTTAAACTTTATATGCACTCACAATTCTAGAAGAAGTCATTTGTCGCAAATTTGGGCACAAACGATGGCATTTCACTTTGGAATTCAAAAGGTTTTTTGCTATTCTGGTGGAACGGAAGCTACTGCAATGTTTCCAAAAGTAGGTGAGACTTTGGTAAATCAAGGGTATCAAATTCAGAAATTGAGCGAAGAAAAAAATCCTGTTTATTCGGTTAAGTTTGATGAAAATCAACATCCAATTATTTGTTTTTCTAAAGCGTACTTTGACGACTTCAATCCGAAAAATAACTTTGGAGCGATTATGACTTGCACTACTGCTGATGAAGGTTGCCCGATGGTTTTTGGTGCAGAAGTCCGATTTCCAATAAAATATGACGATCCAAAAGCGTTTGACAGTACTGAATTAATGAACCAAAAATATACCGAACGCAGTATACAAATCGCAAGCGAAATGTATTATGTTTTTTCTCAACTAAAATAAATCAAAAATGAAAAATAATAGTATTACAATTGTAAAAGCCCTACTTATTTTGCTTTGCGTCTTCTCTTTATCAAATGTAAAAGCTCAAAAAGCAAATTTGAATTCAGATTTGTTACGCTATTGTACCTCACTTTCATCAGAATTTAAACTAATTACAGCTGAGCGAAAAGAATATTTAAACGAACTCGTAAGCTATATTGCTGAACAACAAAAGGCACAAAAAGCTATCAATTTAGTTTTTGTTTGCACTAGTAATTCCAGAAGAAGTCACATGGCACAAGTATGGTCACAAATTGCTTCCTATTATTATGATGTAAAGAAAGTAAGTACCTTTTCGGGTGGAACCGAAAAAACAAAAGTCAATGAAAATGCGCTTTTGGCACTTGAAAAAACTGGAATTGTTTTACAGTCACATCAACAAAGTGAAAACCCAATTTGGTTGGCGTCTATTGGTGCTAAATTTACTCCAATGGTTTTATTTTCAAAAGTTTATACCGATGCAACTAATCCAGCTCAAAATTTTGGTGCCGTGATGGTATGTGCAGAAGCTAATGAATCTTGCCCAATTGTTCCAGGTGCCGATTTTAGGTTGGGATTGCCTTATCAAGATCCTAAAGCATTTGACAACACACCGCAACAAAATGAAAAATACGATGAACGATGCCGACAAATTGCTAGAGAAATGTTTTATGTGTTTAGTCAAGTTAATTGAGACTCCTACGGAATGACAACTTTGCACATAATAAATCTTAATGAATCTTGATACCTTAATGTTTTAAAAATGAAAAAAAAATTAAATTTTTTAGACCGATTTTTAACCCTTTGGATATTTTTAGCGATGCTGATTGGCGTGGGAATTGGATATTTTATTCCCAATACAGCCGATTTTATCAATTCTTTTTCATCAGGAACAACTAATATTCCTTTAGCTATAGGTTTGATTTTGATGATGTATCCACCGTTGACAAAAATTGACTTTTCTAAAATTCCACAAATGTTTGAGAAGCCAAAACTACTAACTGCTTCTTTTATTATTACTTGGCTTGTGGGTCCTTTTTTGATGTTTTTATTAGCCACTTTTTTCTTGAAAGAGTATCCAGAATACATGACAGGATTAATTATCATTGGCATCGCACCTTGTATTGCTATGGTGATTGTTTGGAACGAATTGGCCGAAGGAAATAGAGAATTAACTGCTGGTTTAATTGGGATAAATAGCTTATTACAGGTTTTCTTTTTTAGTTTGTATGCTTATTTTTATTTAGAAATCATGTTACCCCTTTTTGGTATCAAAGGGTTAGAATTAAATATCACCATTGCCGAAATAGCCAAAACTGTTGGGATTTACCTTGGTATTCCTTTTGTGCTGGCTGTTATCAGTCGATATTCGATTAAGAAATTTATTGGAGATAAATGGTTTAATCAACAGTTTATCCCGTTTGTTTCACCAATCACTTTGATTGCCTTGCTTTTTACGATAGTAGTTATGTTCAGTTTAAAAGGCGAAATGATAGTCGATTTACCGATGGATGTATTGAGAATAGCCATTCCATTAGTTATCTTTTTTGTGATTATGTTTTTCCTGATGTTTTTTGTGTCCAAGAAAATTGGCGCTAATTATCGCGATTCAGTTGCTTTGTCATTCACCGCTTCGGGGAATAATTTTGAATTGGCTATTGCAGTTTCGATAGGTGTTTTTGGCATCAATAGCGGACAAGCTTTTGCTGGCGTCATAGGACCATTGGTGGAAGTTCCTGCTCTAATTATGTTGGTAAATGTTGCCTTTTGGTTGCGAAAGAAATACTTTCAAGTATAAAACCGTCTTGAATTTATTATTTCAACTTTATCACCCACAAATCGTTTCCACCTTTGTTAGAGGGAACATCTTGATTATTACTTTGTGATTCTCCAACCACAATTAGTTCTTTTTTTGAGGTTTGATAAAAGTCGGTGGCGACATCAATATTGGAACCTCCAAATGTTTTTTGCCAATAAATATTTGAATTGGCTTTATTATCAATTTCAAATAACCAAAAATCATTTTGCCCATTATTGGGTTTTTCATCAAACGAACCTCTTGAGTTTCCTACTACAACAAAATTTCCGTTTGAAATCTTTTTTATTGTTGTAGCAACATCAAAAGATTCCCCACCAAAAGATTTTTCCCAAATTAAATGTCCGTGATCATTAATGTGAATAACCCAACCATCAAAGTTTCCTTTAGCATTTTTTACTTGTCCATCACTACTGTTAGAACGACCTACAATGAGATAGGAGTTATTACCAGTTTTTGTGATGCCATAAGCTTGGTCAATGCCACTGCCACCATAATTTTCTTTCCAATGTAAATTGCCATTCGAATGTATTTTGATCACCCAATAGTCATAACTTCCTTTATTGTGCGCTACATCAAAATCAGAACTCTCGGAATAGCCAACCATAATAATTCCGCCGTCTTCTGCCTCAACAATATCATTAACTCTATCGTTTTGAGTACCACCAAAATAACGGTACCATAAAAATTCTCCGTTACTATCTAATTTTACACCCAAATATTCACCAACACCATGAAGTACATTTTTATGTCCTATTTCATGACCTGCACCATTATCTTGCGTTCCGCCACTTTCGTCAATTCCAGAATAGTCCGCAAAACCAGCAATAAAAAACCCTCCATCTTTAGTTTGAATAATTTTATGAGCATGATCATGACCAGAAAAACCGTAATTTTTACTCCAAATAATGTTTCCTTGTTCGGTTATTTTTGCAATATAAAAATCATGTTGCCCAACATTTCCAGGTACATCACCATTACTGCTAGCGCTATAACCAGCAATAACGTAATTTCCATCGGTAGTGGCAATAATGCTCATTCCATAATCATTGAGTGAACCTCCAATGGTTTTTGTCCAAATCAAATTACCATTTGCGTCTACTTTAGTCAATAAAACATCTACTAAATCATGGGATTTAACAATGTCACCATCATAGCTGTTAGTGTAGCCAAGTATTAGCATGCCACCATCAGAAGTAGCAACTACACTATTTGTACTTTCTTCTGAACTACCACCAATGGTTTTGCTCCAATCTAGTTCTGCTTTAAAAACAGTATTAGAATCCGCAGTGTTATCCTTATCACAACTTAGGATTGAAAATAAAAAAAAGATATAGCATAGCTTTTTCATTATTCTACAATTATTTTTTTTGTAAAATCATTATTAATTCTAACGAAGTACAATCCTTTTTCCAAATCTGAGACATCATAGCTTTCAGCTGATTGGAATTTTTTTACAATTTTGCCAAGAGTGTCATAAAGGATAATATTTTCAATAGTAATTTTGGAATCAATTTTGAAAAAGGTTTTTGCAGGGTTTGGGTAAACAGTATAATTGGAGTTTAAAAATTCCTCATTTTCCAGCGATGCATTTTTTCTTACTATAAACAAACCTCTGTTGATATCACTAATGATAATGCTACCACTAGGGAAATAAGGGTAGGTATTCCAAGCTCCATTAAAATTGGCGCTGTTATTTTGGGGATAAGTATCAAAGGAAGCAATTTCAGTCATTGTATTAGAACTGTTGATGTCGGCAATATTTAATATGCTCAAACCAGCAGTATAATTGGCTAAATAAAATTCATTCCCTTTGCAATACCCGTTATGGTCGATGGCAGCAGTGGGACCAAAATAGTTGCCTTTTAGAACTGGAGCATCTAAATTTGTCATATCAATAATTATAGATTTTGAGTTGAAACCAAAATCAATTTCATCTAATTCATCAGATAAAATCCAGTATTTTTGATCTGGAGTAAACCATCCTTGATGAGTATAGCCAGTATTACTGTATAAAAAACTTGAAATTAGAATTGGGTTTGCTTTATCAGTTACATCAACAATGACAACTTTAGTTTCATTGGCTCCGATAAAGATTTCTTTACCTTGATAATCAGGGTCTGGACCATTATAAATTACAGCTTGAGAATCATGAGTATAATCTTCATCAGGATATCCTAGAACAAAAACTGGATTTAATGGATTTTGAATATTTAAAACATTGGCACCACCTTGAAAAAAGCTTGTTCCATTACAATAAGCAAAACCAGTAGCTTCATTAATAGTGATGGTATGGCAATTTCCAAAGCCACTATAACGAGCATCGGCAGTAAAAATTTGTGGAGAAGTTACATTTCGTAATCGTGTCAAATCAAAAATTTGCATTCCATGTCCATTAGCTTCACTAACAATGTAGGCATAATTGTTATATACTTTCATTTCACGCCAAATACTAGAAACGTCATTATGGGAATTTAATTTACCAAGGTAAATAGGTGCGCTAGGAACTGTAATATCCACAAATGCAGTATGGGTTGTACAGCCCATGATGGCATATTCTTTTCCATTTAGAGGATCTGTCCAGCCCCAACAACTACTTCCTTGTGTGCCTATTCCACCGCCAATTTGCGCAAATGGCATTTGAGCCATTAAATCAATTTTGTTGCATGGATATATTCCAGCAAAGCCATTAGTGCAAATTGTTTGGCTAAAACATTTAGATGCAAAAAGTAATATGGATACTACCAGTAGTTTTATTTTCATAAATTTCGAATATTTTTTTATAAAAGTAGTTTTTTTAACTTACACATGCAACGCTCTATTCTCAGTAGCCGCTAAAGCAGCTTCCTTAATAGCTTCTGCAAAGGTTGGATGCGCATGCGACATTCTTGCAATATCTTCGGCAGAAGCTCTGAATTCCATAGCAGTTACAGCTTCAGCAATCAAATCGGCACAACGAGCACCAATCATGTGAACGCCCAAAACTTCATCGGTTGTAGCATCGGCTAAAATTTTTACAAATCCGTCTAAATCACCTCCAGCTCTAGCTCTTCCTAATGCTTTAAAAGGGAAACTTCCTGCTTTGTAGGCCACGCCCGCTTCTTTTAGTTGTTCTTCTGTTTTTCCAACAGCAGCTACTTCGGGCCAAGTGTAGACAACTCCCGGAATTAAATTATAATCGATATGTGGTTTTTGACCTGCTATGATCTCGGCAACCATCACACCTTCTTCTTCGGCTTTGTGGGCTAACATCGCTCCGCGAACTACATCACCTATGGCATAGATATTCGGAATGTTCGTTTGCAAATGATCATTCACTTCAACCATACCGCGTTCTGTAATTTTAACGCCTGCTTTATCAGCGTTTAATCCATCTGTGTAGGGACGGCGACCAACCGATACTAGGGCATAATCGCCTTCGAGCGTTATGATTTCACTTTTGGCATTTTCGGCTTGAATGGTAACTGAATTTCCTTTTCGTTCTACTGATTTCACTTTGTGTGAAACGAAGAATTTCATGCCTTGTTTTTTTAATACTTTGGT
Source organism: Flavobacterium sp. (assembly GCF_046317795.1). Lineage (GTDB taxonomy): Bacteria > Bacteroidota > Bacteroidia > Flavobacteriales > Flavobacteriaceae > Flavobacterium. The sequence goes on from NZ_JBKCVI010000048.1 coordinate 14,890, forward strand.
CAATTCTTTTGACAAACCGGCATCCATTCCAGGTATGATTCTGTCCATGAATTCAACTACAGATACCTGAGCGCCTAATCTCAAATAGACTTGACCTAATTCAATACCTATAACTCCACCACCAATAATGACTAAATGTTTAGGCACTTCTGGCAATTTTAACGCTTCGGTTGAGGTAATAATTCTTTCTTTATCTAATGTTATAAAAGGTAAATTGGATGGTTTTGAACCTGTTGCTATGATGATATTTTTTGCTTCAATGGTTTCTGATGTGCCATCAGCTTTGGCAACTGCCACATGAGTAGCATCAACAAAAGAACCTAATCCATTATAAACAGTTACATTATTTTTGTCCATCAGAAATTGAACACCGCCACTGGTTTGGTCAACAACCGCTTGTTTGCGTGCAATCATTTTTTCTAAATTCACTTTTACTTCGCCCGATACTTCGATACCATGGTCTGCAAAGTGTTGCAATTCTTCGTAATGATGCGAAGAAGCGAGTAATGCTTTTGATGGGATGCAACCTACATTCAAGCAAGTTCCACCTAAAGTGTTATATTTTTCAATGATAGCGGTTTTGAAACCTAACTGGGCACAACGTATTGCTGCAACATATCCGCCTGGACCCGAACCTATAATGACAACGTCAAATGAACTCATAGTATTAATTTTGGGTGTGTTTTTATTTATGTGTCGCAAAATTACAAATGTTTTTTGGTATTTTGAATGGCAGACTGTTTTTTTAAAAAGCAATCCCATTTCCTATGTGTTTATACATCAAAATTAGCCAGAACCCATATAAGAATTAAAGAACCAGAACCATCTTTTTTTAAGCATTTGGGTCAAATATTTGCTGTTTTTTTCTGCTTCTTGATTTTTTGGATTGTCTGGAATGTATTTTGCTCATCGCAACCACACACCACCAATGGTATATACAATTCCTGCAGTTAAATCTATAATTCTAGGTTTGTTGAGGCACCAATTTATGGTTGGAATGATCAATTGGATTATGAAACCCAATGGTGCTCAACAAAACGTTGACGTTGTAATTCAAACTTAACTCTTAATAGTTTTAGAAAATATCGGATTACATCACAGCTAATTCCTAAATCTTTTCCCTATATTTATACCAACTAAACCAAAACCAATGAAAAAAGCACTACTACTAGCATTTGTTATAACAGCAACCATAACTACTGCACAAAATACCTACATTCTTTGCGGTAAATTAATCGATACTCGCAGCGGAAAAGTGCAAACAAACAAAACCATAGTCGTAACCGACAAAACAATCATCCGCATTGAAGATGGTTTCATACTCCCCAAAAACACTAAAGATAAAACTATCGACCTAAAAACCAAAACCGTAATGCCGGGTTGGATAGATATGCACGTTCATTTGGAAGAAGAAACGAGCCCGACATCCTATTTAGAAGAGTTTACTTTAAATGATGCTGATGTAGCTTATAATGCAGAAGTTATTGCAAAAAAGACTTTAATGGCAGGATTTACTACAGTAAGAGACTTGGGTGGAAGCGGTGTTAATGTAGCTTTGAGAAACGCCATCAATAGTGGTAAAGTTACTGGTCCTAGGGTATTTACAGCCGAAAAATCTTTGGCATCAACAGGCGGTCATGCTGACCCGAGCAATGGGTATCGAAAAGATTTAATGGGTAATCCAGGACCAAAGGAAGGGGTGGTAAACAGTGTTGAAGATGCCTGCCAAGCCGTACGTCAAAGGTATAAAAATGGTGCCGATTGGATTAAAATAACAGCTACAGGAGGTGTGTTGAGTATGGCCAAAAGTGGAACAAACCCTCAATTCACAGAAGAAGAGATGTTAGCTATAGTCACCACTGCAAAAGATTACGGAATGAAAGTTGCCGCTCATGCTCATGGTGATTAAGGAATGCGACGTGCTGTAATAGCTGGGGTAAAGACTATAGAACATGGTACTGAAATGAGCGAAGCTACTATGGATTTGATGATAAAAAACAATTGTTATTTAGTACCCACCATTACAGCAGGAAAGACAGTTGAAGAAAATGCTAAAAAACCCAATTATTATCCTGAAATTGTTGTACCGAAAGCACTTTCCATCGGACCGAGAATTCAAGAAACCTTTGCCAAAGCTTATAAAAAAGGAGTACCAATTGCTTTTGGAACAGATGCTGGCGTATTTGAACATGGTCAAAATGCCAGAGAATTTATCTATATGACAGAAGCTGGAATGCCTATCATGAAAGCAATACAATGTGCTACAATAACCAATGCCTTATTACTAGATATGGATAAGAAAATAGGCGTTTTAGAAGCAGGTTACCTAGCTGACATTATTGCTACAAACGAAGATCCAACAGCAAATGTAAAAACCGTAACCGATGTCATCTTTGTAATGAAAGAAGGAGTTGTTTATAAAAGTAACTAGGGAATAGCGATTTTGTATTAGAAACTCGTAATTCGCAATTTCTAATTCGTAATTTTTACTAAATTTGCTATCCAAAAATTAAATACCACAATAAATATGGGAATGAATAAAAATACCGTGCTCGGATGGGCAACATTAATAATGGTTATCATGGGATTAGTCCTCATCGGACTAGGAATATACCGCTATGCTGATACCGCCGGTTGGGGATTTGCAACAGTAGGCATAGGTTTCTTAGCCAATGCCTGGGTATTTAGTTCGCTAAAAGGAAGAGTGTAAATTCGTATATACTAGCCAATATATACATTCGAAAAATTATTTTTATGTTAAAATGTTTAAGTCTATAAAAGTATCCATCCTTTTCTTTTTGGTTTCCCCAATGCTTTTATGTGCTCAAATAACAGATTCGTTGCGTATAAAAAATATTGGTACTATTCCTATTCAAACAGTTATTGATTCAGTAAGCAATTCAAAACTTGCAGATACTGAAAACACCAATTCTGAAAAACAAAAAAAAAAGAATGACACACCCGATGTCTTGTATCTTCTTAATGGAGACAAATTAACTGGCAAAATTGTCTCTTTTGAACAAGGACGTTTACGTTTTGATGCACAAGGTCCTGGAAATGTATATGTCAAATGGTATAAGATAAAATCTATAAGTGGTGGAAGCAAAGTGTATAGGGTTGAAAATGATAAAGGAGAAATTTTTATAGGTAGAATCATTGAAACGCCTATAAGTGGTGAAATAGCAGTTTTAAGCATACCCAAACAAGAATTAAAACTTGAACATGTTATCCGAATTTATCCTCTTGAAACAGAATGGTTTAAAGGGTTTAAAGGTGATTTAGGTGGCGGGGTAAGTTATACAAAATCTTCGGATGTATTTCGTATCAATGCAGAAAGTAATCTTTACTATATCATTTCGAAATGGAGGTTTGTTTCTAATCTCTCTTATATTTCAACCTCTACCAGAGATTCCGATTTTTCAGAAAGAATTCAATTTACTTTACAAGAGTTTTATACGCTACAAAATAAATGGTTTCTATATGAACAAAATTCGTTTAACAGGAATGATGAATTGGGAATTGATGCAAAGATTTCATTTGGGTTAGGTGGCGGTAATTTTATTGTCCTAACAGAAAAACAAAAATTAAAAGTTTTTTCAGGCATCTTGCAGAATTTCGAAAAAACAATACAAAGAGTTAAATTCACTTCAGATATTGAATGGCCATTAGCATTGCAGCACAACATATATAGTTTTCTCCATCCCAATTTAACCTCTTCAACTTCACTTACTTCTTTCGTAGGAATCACCGAACAAGGCAGGTATCGCTTTGATGCATCTACCGATTTAACTTGGGAATTTGTGACTAATTTTAAATTGGAATTATCTTTTTACTATAACTATGACAATAAAATAATTCAAGGAAAAAACAATCAAGAAGATTATGGTTATGTACTTTCCCTTTTATTAGATTTAAAATAAAATCATTTTTATAATTCTTTTTTTTAAAACTATCTTTGTTAACATAAATTTTCAAACAATACACAACAACATGTCAGACGATAAGAAAGTAATGTATATTTTTTTAAGTAATTGATTTTTAATAATTTATATTTTATATAAAATAAAGTGGGAATATTTTAATCAAAAGTGGGAACATTATAAACACATTCGTACAAAAAATAAACCCCTTCAATTGAAGGGGCTTTATAATTTACAACTCAACGGCTAATAGTTCTTTACCTAATGAATGTAAAGCATTCTCGATTTTCTCTCTTTGTTCAACTCTTGGTTTTCTGTGACCTGTTGAATAGTGTTGTAATTGTTTTTGATTAATACCTGTTATTTTTTCTAAAGCCGAATTAGTAAAAATTCCTTTATAATAGTTTAATAAACTAATAGTGTCAAATTTATATACTAACTCATAGTCACCTTTTAAAGACTGAGGACAACTATTTAACTCTCTTAATGTTTCTATACAATCCAAAATATCTTGTTTGCAGTCTTGAACAGTATCTCCTCCACCTACAATCGCTCTTTCATTCTCAGAGTATCCCCAAAACCCATCATCATTTTTTTCAATAATAATTTTAATACTTTTCATGATTTTAATTTTTGTTGTCATTAAGTTTCTTGTTAATGGAAATGAGACTACAACCCCATTTCCTTTTTTAATTCTAAACCTTTCCCAAGTTCTTTTGCTCCGTGGTTTGGAATAACTATCTCTACACCATCTTTAATATAGATTTCGTGACTTCCTTTGCCCTGTCGCAAAAACTCCCAGCCATTCCGTTTTGCTAACCTGATGAATTCATTACATTTCATAGAACTTGATTTTTAATCACCTGTCAAAGATAGTAATTATACTATCATTTTAAAAATGTTTTTTAATTTTTTTTCTTTTTGTTAATGTTTAGTATATAAAAAACTATACCGCTCAAAAAGGTTAATATTTAAGGCATCAATAATGAGAATAATAGAAGTTATATTCAGCAAACGCCGGACTGCAAAAAAAAATGTCTTTACTATAACTATGACAATAAAATAATTCAAGGAAAAAACAATCAAGAAGATTATGGTTATGTACTTTCCCTTTTATTAGATTTAAAATAAAAATCATTTTTATAATTCTTTTTTTTAAAACTATCTTTGTTAACTTAAATTTTTAAAAAATACACAACAACATGTCAGACGATAAAAAAGTAATTTTCTCAATGCAACGATTGAGTAAATCGTATCAAGGAAGTGATAAACAAGTATTAAAAAATATCTATTTAAGCTTCTTCTACGGAGCAAAAATTGGAATTCTTGGATTAAATGGTTCGGGAAAATCTTCACTCTTGAAGATTATTGCGGGAGTGGATAAAAACTACCAAGGTGATGTAGTATTTCAACCCGGTTATACTGTTGGTTACTTGGAGCAAGAACCAAAACTAGATGAAACCAAAACCGTTTTAGAAATCGTAAAAGAAGGCGTAGCCGAGACGATGGCGCTGTTGGACGAATTCAATAAAATCAACGATATGTTTGGGTTGCCCGAAGTCTATGAAGATGCCGATAAGATGGACAAATTGATGGACCGTCAAGCGCAACTGCAAGATAGAATAGATGCATGTGGTGCCTGGGAAATTGATAATAAACTTGAAGTTGCCATGGATGCCCTTCGCACTCCCGAAGGGGATATGCCAATAAGTGTCCTGTCGGGTGGTGAAAAACGTAGAGTAGCACTTTGTCGTTTGCTGCTGCAAAATCCAGATGTGTTATTACTTGATGAGCCAACCAACCACCTCGATGCCGAAAGTGTACTTTGGTTAGAGCAACATTTAGCACAATATGCCGGAACGGTAATCGCAGTTACGCACGATAGATACTTTTTAGATAATGTAGCTGGTTGGATTTTGGAATTGGATAGAGGAGAAGGCATACCCTGGAAAGGAAACTACTCTTCTTGGTTAGACCAAAAATCGAAACGCATGGAACAAGAAGAGAAAGTGGCTTCCAAACGCAGAAAGACTTTAGAACGTGAGTTAGATTGGGTACGTCAAGGTGCTAAAGGTCGTCAAACCAAACAAAAAGCGCGTTTGCAGAACTATGATAAACTTTTAAATGAAGACCAAAAAGAATTAGACGAAAAATTAGAAATCTACATTCCGAATGGCCCACGTTTGGGAACTAATGTGATTGAAGCCAAAAATGTTGCCAAAGCTTTTGGCGATAAATTATTATATGACAATCTAAACTTCACGCTGCCACAAGCCGGAATTGTGGGTATCATCGGACCTAATGGTGCCGGAAAATCGACTATCTTCAGAATGATAATGGGAGAAGAAAAAACAGATGCTGGTGAATTCAGCGTTGGTGATACGGTTAAAATTGCCTACGTAGATCAGGCACACTCGAACATTGACCCCAATAAATCCATATGGGAAAACTTTTGTGACGGTCAAGAATTGATCATGATGGGTGGAAGACAAGTAAACTCAAGAGCGTATTTATCTCGTTTTAATTTTGGTGGAAGCGATCAAAACAAAAAAGTAGCCGCGCTTTCGGGCGGAGAACGCAACCGTTTGCATTTGGCCATGACCTTAAAAGAAGAAGGAAACGTATTATTATTAGATGAGCCAACCAATGATTTAGATATCAATACGCTCCGTGCTTTGGAGGAAGGTTTGGAAAACTTTGCTGGTTGTGCGGTAGTAATTAGTCACGACCGTTGGTTCTTGGACAGAATTTGTACGCACATCTTAGCTTTTGAAGGAAATTCTGAAGTGTATTATTTTGAAGGTGGTTTTTCAGAATATGAAGAGAATAAGAAAAAACGTTTAGGAGTAGACGCAACACCCAAACGGATTAAATACCGTAAATTGATTAGAAATTAATTGAATATCAGAAAATCCCCAGAAATCGGGATTATTTTTCAATAAATACTTTATATTTGATGTCTAAAATAACCCAATGATTAGGATTAAACACATTTATTTCCTTTTATTGTTTCTATTTTCCTTTTCTACTCTTGTAGCACAAGAGAATACAAAAGAAAAGGAAGTGATAGAGAAATTAATCAATGATGCAGTTGTTGATTATATGGATTCTGACTATGGCAAAGCATTACAGACTTCAAAGCAAGCTTTAATGAAGTCTTTTGCAATTAATGATAATTTATTAATTGCTCAGTCCTACAACACTATTGGGGTTATTTTCAATGAATGTTCTGATTCTAAAAAAGCAATTGAGTTTTATGAAAAAGCATTATCCTATGCTCAAAAAGAAAATAGTGACATACTATTTAATTGGATTTACAGTAATTTAGGAAGTGTATATTATTTCAATAATATTGATGTAAATAAGGGTATAGTTTATTACAAAAAATCCCTTTTTTATGCCGAAAAAATAAAAGACTCAGTACAGATTGAATATACCAAACTCAATTTAGCAAGTGCTTATTTTGCTATAAAAAAATATGATTTAGGTAACGAGCAAATTGATGCAGTTCGAGAACAAATTTTAAAGAAAAACAACCAAGAGGCGAAACTATCTTTAAACTTGTTGATGGGCATTTATTCAAGTAAAAAGAATAAAAAGCTAGTTGCTGAACAACATTTTTTTACTGCTAAAAAGATTGCCGAAGAAAATGGTTTTGATTCATTTTTGATTAATGTTTATGAAAACCTCGTTAATCATTATGCATTTTATAAAGAAAGCAAAAATGAATTATTATATCAAGCCAAATTAGACTCACTAAGCAAAGTTGTTTATTCTGATGAAAAACTCGAAAAATTTAGAAAAGCAGCTGATCAAATAGAATTAGATGAATATAAAATACAATTAAACCGAATTGAAAAAGTAAACGAAGATCATCAAAAAAGTATAAAAGATTCTAAATTAATAGCTATTCTATTTATGCTAGTCCTGATAATTCTATTATTGTTTTTGTTGACTTTATATAAAAACATAAAACTAAGAGAACAAGCTAATCGTGAATTGGAATTGGCTAATGAAGCTTTAAAAGAAGCTAAAGAAAAAGCGGAAGAAGCATCTAAATTAAAATCACAATTTGTTTCCACCATTACGCATGAACTCAGAACACCTTTATATGGTGTAATTGGTTTAACCAATATTATATTGGACGAGCACAAAGAATTAGGAAATAGTCCACATTTGAAATCTTTAAAATTTTCAGCAAAATATTTACTTTCATTAGTTAATGATATTCTTCAAATGAATAAAATTGAAGAGAAGCGCATTGTTCTAGAAAACCTAATTTTTAACCTGACCGATGAAATCACAACCATCAAAAACTCAGTTGAATATATTGCCGATAAAAATAATGATACATTAACAGTAGAAATAGACACTTCAATTCCTGAATTTTTAATTGGTGACAAACTTCGACTTTCTCAAATCATCATGAACTTGGTGAGTAATGCTTTGAAGTTTACCAAAAACGGACATGTTTCGCTCATAGCAGATCTAAAACATGTCGAAGGAAGTACCTATTTTATAGAATTTAAAGTAAAAGATACCGGAATTGGAATTGCCAAAGAAGACCAAGAAAAAATCTTTGAACAGTTTGTTCAAATAGAACGCAAAGAGGAAGATTATCAAGGAACAGGATTAGGATTATCAATTGTTTCTCGATTGATAAAATTATTTGATAGTGAAATTCATTTAGAAAGTGAGCAAAATGTTGGCACTACTTTTTCATTTACCATTGGTTTTGAATATGACCAAGAGAAATCAAAAGAAATTATCAACGAAATAGAAGTTGACTTATCACAAAATTTAGTTTACAATATTCTAGTGGTAGAAGACAATAAAATCAATCAAATAGTGACTAAAAAAATCATTCAAAACAGCAATATGACTTGCACTATAGTTGATGATGGTTTTGCTGCTTTAGTTGCCATTGAAAAGGAACATTTTGACTTAATCCTCATGGATATCAATATGCCACTTATAAACGGTTTTGAAACAACAAGAAAAATTAGAGAGAAAGGTATAAAAATACCGATAATTGCTTTAACTGCTTTTGATAAACAAGAAGTTACAGAAGAAGCACTTGCTGCAGGAATGAATGATATTATGGTAAAACCTTTTGATCCATCAAAATTATTTCAAGTTGTAGCTAAAAATATAAAAAATAAAAAAAGCGTTGATTAATACCAACGCTTTTTGTTTTTCTTTGAAGCTTCCGATTTTCTAGAATTACTTCCCTCGGGCTTTTTTTTGTTTCTCAAATCGGGCTTGGTGTCTAAAGTAGCTTCTCCTACTTTCCATGGAAACGGGTGGTCCTTCATTATTTTTACATTCACTTTAATCAATTTTTGAATATCCTTCCAATACGGTTCTTCATCTCTTCCACAAAATGAAATTGAGATTCCGCCATTACCAGCACGACCCGTTCGACCAATACGGTGTACATAGGTTTCGGGAATATTAGGCAAATCAAAATTGATTACATAAGGCAAACTTTCAATATCAATACCACGAGCAGCAATATCTGTAGCGACAAGCACTGTAATTTCTTTGTTCTTGAAATGATCTAAAACCCTTTGTCTTGCCGTTTGTGATTTATCACCATGAATAGCTTCGGCATTCACGCCTTGCTTCTTTAATGCTTTGACCACATTATCCGCACCGTGTTTTGTTCTCACAAAAACCAACACATTGTTGAGGTTTTCATTGCGTATTAAATGGTATAACAAACCACGTTTGTTTTCTTTGTCTACAAAATAGATTTGTTGTTCAATAATTTCTGCCGTCGAAGAAACTGGAGTAACCGAAACGTATTCGGGTTTGTTTAAAAAAGTATCGGCTAATTCCCGAATTGCCATTGGCATTGTAGCCGAAAACAATAAGGTTTGTCTATTATTTGGAACCAGTTTCACAATTTTTCGAACATCATTGATAAAACCCATGTCGAGCATCAAATCTGACTCGTCTAAAACCAAATAATGCAGACTATCAAAATCAATAAAACCTTGTTTGTGTAAATCCAATAATCTTCCGGGTGTAGCAATAAGTATTTCAACGCCTTTTTTTAATTGATCTACTTGTGGTATTTGGGAAACACCACCAAAAACGGTTAACTGTCTAATATTGGTATATTTTCCATAGGTGTCAAAACTGGCGCCAATTTGAACGGCCAATTCGCGAGTTGGAGTTACAACCAAACAACGAATTTCTTTCGTTTTCTTGGACGAACCTATCATTCTATGTAAGTTGTGTATAATAGGAATAGCAAAAGCTGCCGTTTTTCCGGTTCCGGTTTGGGCGCAGCCTACTAAATCTTTTCCTGCTAATATAAATGGAATGGCTTTTTCTTGAATTGGTGTGGGGCTGGTATATCCTTCTTCAAAAACAGCTCTCTGAATACTTTTGGATAATGATAAATCTTCGAATAACATGTAATCTTGTTTAAGCGGTAAAGATACAGAAATAAAGTACGAGGTACGAAATACGAAGGCAGAATAAAAAGGAACTCTTCTTCCAACTTCTAACTTCTAACTTCGTACCTAAACAAGTTCTCTTCTCGACTTGATAAAATCAGTAACCAGATATCCAATCAGTTTTCCTATTAGGTGATTGTTTTTTTCTTCCCCAAGTTCGGGTGCGCCTTCACATATATGCATGTAGGATGCATTTTTATGTTTGCCAAAAAAGTACACAAACTGCCTTAATTCTTCTACCGAAAAACCGCTCATAGTCATAGCGCTACTGGCAATATTGGGCAAGGAATCTAAGTCTATTTCAATTCCGTAGGCATCATTTTTAATAAAGTCTAATGCGGTATTTAGCTCTTGCTGGAAGTTTTTTTGTTGTCGTACTTTTATCTCGTCATAGGTATTGAAGCATACTCTATCTTCAATTTTCTTTAAAATATCGAGTACATTTTTAGACGTGTAATTTTCATGTAATCCAAAGATAAAATATTTTTTTAAGAAGCCATCTTCATAAGCATACGAAAAACCGTTACCACTATGTCTTCCTTCCAAAATTCTAAAATCGGAATGGGCATCAAAGTTGATGGCATTTATGGGTTTCCCCAGTCCAAGTGCAGCTCCTTTTATATTGCCATAAGCATTGTTATGACCACCACCAATAATGATTGGAATTTTATCACATTTGATAATACAACTAATAATGTGTACTACTTCTTTGTCAATTTTATGAACGAGTTCGCTAAGTAGTTTTCTATCGGCAGTTTTGTGAAAGTCTAAATCTTTGGCTTGTTCCATTTCTTCCGAAACATCGATTGTTCCCAAAACAATTATTTGACTTCCTTTGCAAAATCGATTGTGTTGAATATTAGCAATGCTACTTATAGCACTTTTCCATGCAGAAGCTGCACCAGGACGACCAAAATTTGCTCTAATGCCAACATCTTCGGGAATTCCTAAAATGACATATTTTGCTTCGGAATTTTTCAAAAAATCAATGTAATTTTCTCCTTTTGGAAAAGTTATCATTTTTTCGCCAAATTTCACTTCACCACTTCTGTGATTGGTCACTTTGGCTAAATCAGTAATTGAAAAAGGAATTAATCGTTCCATTTGGATCATAATATTTTCTCAAAAATAGAATATAATTAGATATTTCACGTAACTATGTTAAATAATATTACTTTTGTTATTATAAAATTTATAACACATGGAAAATCAAAATAGCAATTCAAAACTCAAAGGTATAATCATACTTTTATTGGTATTATTAGTAGGTAGTTTAATCTATATTTTTAAAATTACTGCTGATGCAAAGACTTTGGAAACAACAGTAACTAAAGTAAGTTCCGAAAAGGAAAATATGATAAAAAAACTGGAAGAATTAAATTCAAATTATGATGCTGCTTTGGCAGAGAATACTTCAATGACTGATGAATTGATGGCTGAAAAAGAAAGAGTAGTTAAGCTAATTGCAGAATTAAAATCATCCAAAGGCGACAATGCTTCCCTTAGAAAATACAAAGATCAGTATAAAGTATTGGAAGAGAAAATGAAAAGTATGATGCAGGAAGTTACTGTTTTAAAACAAGAAAATCAACAATTAACTACTAATTTGGAAAGTACCAAAGTTGATTTGGATGACTCAAAAAAGTATAATGAGGTATTGGTTGGTCAAAATGAAGAATTGGCTAAAACAGTTGAGAAAGGTTCTAAATTAACGGTTACCAATTTGAAAACAGCTTCTTATAAAGTTAAGAGTTCAGGAAAACAAATTGAAACAGACAAAGCTAGTAAAACTGATATATTGAAAGTAAGTTTTACAATCGCAGAAAATAAAATTGCTAAATCGGGTGACAAAACCTATTATGTTCAAGTAATTGATGCAAACAACAATGTTTTGGGTGATAAGGCAACGATATCATTTGGTGATACTTCATTAACTTATAGTTTTACAACATCCGTAAAATATGAAAACAAAACCGTTGAAGTGTCAGAGCAATTACCGGGTAAAGATTTTACCAAAGGAACCTATTTTGTTAACGTATTTGACAAAGCAGAATTGGTATCTAAAAGCAGTTTCTCGTTGAGATAATTCCATTTCAAATAAATAAAAGTCCTCTTCTTTCAACGAGAGGACTTTTTTTATGAAATTATTTTTCCATTTATCATAACTTGTTCTATCAAATTACTGCCAAAAGCATAGGGCAATTCATAAAACGAATTGAGCGGTTTTGTAATAATTAAATTTGCTTTTTTTCCAATGGTGATGCTTCCGTGAGTATTTGAAATTCCCATAGCATAGGCACCATTTAGGGTTGCTGCGTTAATGGCCTCTTGGGGTGTCATTTTCATTTTGATGCAAGCTGTTGCCACCACAAAATTCATATTACCCGAGGGTGAAGTACCCGGATTAAAATCTGAAGCCAAAGCCAAAGGTAATCCGGCATCAATCATTTTTCGGGCTGGAGTATAAGGAATATTTATAAAATAGGAACAACTTGGCAACGCCACAGGCATGGTTTTACTGTTTTTTAAATCGCTAATATCATCATCGGTTACCATTTCAAGATGATCAACAGAAAGGGCATCGTGTTTGACACAAGCTTTAATTCCATTGATGACTGTAAATTGATTGACATGAATCTTAGAACGCAATCCATATTTTTTTCCCGCTTCCATAATTAGTTCTATTTCCTCAACTGAAAAATATCCAATTTCACAAAAAGCATCTATATAATCAGCTAGTTTTTCGGCTGCAATTTTTGGTAACATTTCATTGATGATTATATCAATATATCCGGTATGGTTTTCTTTGTATTCTGTTGGAAAAGCATGAGCACCGAGAAAAGTAGCTTTGATAGTTATGGGATAATTTTCAGCTAACTTTTTAATGACACGAAGCATTTTTAATTCGCCTTCAACAGTCAAACCATAACCTGATTTAATTTCTACAGATCCAGTACCTAGAAGCATAATTTCTTTTAAACGTTTTTTTGATTGATTATAGATTTCATCTTCTGAAGCTTCGTTGAGTCTTTTGGCTGAATTAAGAATTCCACCACCACGATTGGCAATTTCTTCATAGGATAAACCATTAATTCTATCCACAAATTCTTGCTCTCTATTTCCTACATATACAATATGTGTATGACTATCACACCACGACGGTAAAACTATTTTACCCGAAGCATCAATGGTTTTATCAGCCCTATTTTTTGGACAATTTTCCATTGAGCCATAAGAAACTATAGTATCATTTTCTATCAAAAGAAAAGCATTTTTTAGGGTGGGTAAAATAGCCATTTCGCTTCCAGAAACCTTTTCAATAGCAGTTTCTCTTACTTGCAAAAGTTCTTTTATATTGATGATTAATGTTTGCATAGAATGATTTTTGGTAAAAGTAGTTTGAAAAAAATAAATATTCTTAAATTTAGACAAATTTAGAATTCGTGAGAAAAATTAAATACAAAAAAGGAAGAAAAGTTCAGCCAACTATCTTGGAATATACAGGAGTTCATAAAAATACAAAAACAGAAATACAATTGTTTGTTTATGATGCTAATGATGTAAAGGAGTTTAAAGAACTTAAAAAGGAGCAATTAAGCCAGTGTTTTGATAGTTCAAAAATTAATTGGTTAAATATTCATGGTATTAATGAAGTTGTGACAATTAAATCTATTGGTGAATATCTGAAGGTTGATAGTTATATGCTTAGTGATATTTTGAATACTACAAAGCGTACAAAATTGGATGAGTATCATGATGTTTTATTTTTTAATATAAAATCATTATTACCAATTGAAAATACTGATAATATTAATGTTGAACAAATTAGTTTTCTTTTGAAGAATGGTGTTTTGGTATCATTTCAGGAAAAAAGAAGTGATTTTTTTACTCATATTAGAGAAAGAATTAGAACACATTCTGGCATTGTAAGAGATAAAAAAGCAGATTATTTACTGTATTTATTACTTGATGCTATTATGGAAAATTTTTACATCACTATTGAGAATGAGGAGGATAGGGTAGAGATGTTGATGAATTTATCTAAAACGAGTACTAATCCTCAAATTTTGGAACAAATAGAAAAACACAGAGACAATTTTAATTTTTTGAAACGATCAATTATTCCTTTACGCGATTCTTTATATTCCATTAAAAGCATGAAAGATGATGATGTTTTCAATGCAATTGAACATGATAACTATAGTTTTTTTGCACGCTTGCATCAAAAAAGTCTAGAATTACTAGAGCAGATCGAATATGATATGATTACTCTTGACAGTGCTTCTAATTTTTATTTTTCTACACAAAATCATAAAATGAACGAAGTGATGAAAACACTAACTGTAGTTTCTGTTTTCTTCATGCCATTAACTTTTATTGTTGGTATTTACGGAATGAATTTTGATATTATGCCCGAATTACGTTGGAAATACGGCTATTTTATGATTATGGGCTTTATGTTTTTATTGCTATCGGGCATGATATTTTATTTCAAGAGAAAAAATTGGTTTTAAATTGCCTTAATTACTATTTTTTATAGTGCTTTTTAAGAAAATTAATCCAATTACTCCAGCTATTAATGAAGAAATCAAAATCATGATTTTGGAATTGTCAATATGTTCACCATCAGAAAAGGCGAGAAGTGTAATAAATATCGACATAGTAAAACCAATTCCTCCAAGAAAGCTAACACCCAATATGGATTTCCAATTCAAATCAGTCGGAAGTTCACTAATCTTAAATTTTACCGAAAGATAACTAAACAACCAAATCCCAATAGGTTTTCCAACGAGCAATCCTAATGCAATACCAATAGTATAGTGATGACTTAGCATAAATTGCCAATCCGATTTTAGTATAATTGCCGTATTGGCCAAAGCAAATAAGGGGAGAATTATGAAAGCAACTGGTATATGTAAAAAATGTTGCAGAAGGAAGGAACTTGATTTTTCATCTCCATTACCAAAAGGAATTGCAAAAGCTAATAAAACTCCTGTAATTGTGGCATGTACTCCAGAATTAAGCATAAAATACCACATTACAATTCCGCCTACTAAATAAGGGATTAGGTTGCGAATTTTTAATCTATTCAACACAAGTAAAAAGGCAAATATGCCAAGTGCAATAAGTAGATTAGTCCATATTAAATTTTTAGTATAAAAAATAGCAATGATCAATATAGCCCCCAAATCATCTATTACAGCCAATGCCGTTAAAAAAACTTTTAATGTTACTGGAACTCTATTGCCTAATAAGGAAAGAATTCCCAAAGCAAAAGCAATATCGGTAGCCATTGGGATTCCCGCTCCAGATTGTGTTACTGTTCCATAGTTTAGTATTAAATATAAACCGGCTGGCACTATCATTCCACCAAGTGCCGCCGAAATGGGTAATAGGGCATTTTTAAAATTGGATAACTCTCCAACATAAACTTCTCGTTCCAATTCTAAACCAATTAGCAAAAAGAAAATGGTCATTAAACCATCATTTATCCAATATTCAATAGATTGGTTTCCTATTTGGCTGTGCCAAAGATGCATATAGCTTTCACTCCAAACAGAGTTTGCCACAAGTAAAGATGCTATTGTGCAAATAATTAAAATGAAACCACCTGCTTTTTCACTTTCAAAAAAGTCATGAAATAGTTTTGTTTTTTTCATATTCAAATATAAAAAAAAGCACTCATTTCTGACTGCTTTTTACGAATTGTAAAAAAATATTTTTACAAACTTGTAATAATAAATTCACTTCTTCTGTTAAGCTGGTGTTCGGCTTCGGTACATGGTACATCATTAGCACATTTGTTAACTAATTCAGTTTCACCAAGACCTTCAGATGCTAATCGGTCAGCAGCAATTCCTTGTTTTATTAACCAGTCTTTTGTTGAATTTGCTCTTTTTTCAGAAAGTTCTTTATTGTAACTATCAGAAGCTCGACTATCGGTGTGAGAGCGAATGTTAATTTTCATTGTTGGATTTTGGTTTAATACATCTTGTAATTTAGCTAAATCTACAGCGGCATCTGGTCTAATATTCCATTTGTCTAAATCAAAATAAATAATATTGATTTTGAAACAATTGGCTAAATCATCTCCAATTTTCACTTTACAAACCGTTGTTTTATGTTCGATATTAAGTTCAGTTTTCCCAGATGTTTTACCTATAAACACAGGAGATTCTTTGGTTTCATATTTTTCAAGAGAAGTATTTACATAATATTTTGAGCCACATTCTACATCAGTAAATTGATAATTACCAGTGGCATCAGAAACAGTTTCTTTGATTTTATTAAACTTTTCGTCAAACAAAACTACTTTTGTGTTTGGCAATACGGCTTTAGTATCTTCGTCCGTAATTACACCAAAAAGAATTTGATCACAAAAGATAGGTGTTTTTTCCAAGAATTTATAGATGTCATCATTTCCTTCTCCACCATCTCTGTTGGAGCTTAAGAAACCTCTTTTAGTTTTTGAATCAATAATTAAGGCAAAATCGTCTTTCGGGCTATTAGCTTCTTCACCAACGTTTAATGGCTCTTTAAAAGTAGTACCTTCAGTAGGAATTCTAGTTACATAAATATCCAAACCACCTAAACCTGGTCGGCCATCAGAGGCAAAGTATAACTCGTTATCATCCGATACGAAAGGGAACGTTTCTCTTCCTTCGGTATTAATGGTATTGCCAAGATTTTCAACATTTCCAAAACTACCATCTTCATTTATTTTTACTTTAAAAAGATCCGATAGTCCATGAGTTCCTGGCATATCAGAAGCAAAATATAATGTTTTTCCATCGGGTGATAAAGCAGGATGGGCAACTTGATAACTATCACTATTGAAAGGTAAAGGTGTTATTTCAGTCCAATTACCCTCTTTATCAAGAGTTGCTTTATATATTTTTAGTAGAGTAACTTTACTAGCATCGTATCCTCTTCCATTAAGGTAGTTATTTCTGGTAAAATAAACCGTTTTGCCATCTTTACTGAATACTGGAGTATCTTCATGAAATTTAGTATTAATTTTTTTACCAAATTTATTTACACTCTTCAAAGAACCATCTTCACTTATATCAGAACTATAAAGATTGGTAAAATATTCGCCAGTCCAGGTGTGAATTCTTTTAGAAAAATTCCCTGTATCTCGAGCAGAACTAAACACTACTTTTGTTCCCATATAGGTTGTTCCGTAATCAGAATATTTAGAGTTGATGCCAGCGTTTTCAATATTATAACGTCCAGAATTATTCTTAATAGTAGTTAAATAATCTTTATTGTTTGCAAAAATTTTAGCTCTAGAATCATTCCCACTTTTATCATTGAACTTGGCCATCATTGCATCTGCTTTATCATACTCCTTTGAAGCCCTCAAGGATTGTGAATAGCGATAGTAAAACTCAGGGTCTTGTTCCGGATTGGTTGCATAGAGTTCACTATACCATTTGTTTGCTTTTTCAAGTTCAGCATTGTAATAGTAGGCGTCACCTATTTTAAGCAACATGTCAGGAGATTTATATCCTTTTTCGTAAATACGCTCATAGGTTTTTATGGCATCTATGTATGCATACTTGTCAAACTCTTTATTTCCTTTTCTCTCTTTTGAAGTTCCTTGCGAATAACTATTCAAACAAGTTAAAGCAACCAGTACTAAGAATATAATTTTATTTTTCATGATCAATACGTTTTTAGAAGAATCTTGGAGATACCATTTTACTTACTTTACTGAACAACTCAAATCTTAAGAATACCTCGTGGGAACCAGAGTTATAATTTTTTAATTCGGTTGTTTCCATATCATAACTGTAACCAATAAATAGTCCGTCAGTTATTTGAAAACCTGCCATTGCACTGAATGCTGCACTCCAACGGTATGCACCACCAAGCATTAACTTATCAAAGAATAAGAAATTAGCAGAGGTATCAACTTGCAGAGGTGAGCCAGTTACAGCTTTGGTTAATATAGCAGGTTTGAATTTTACAGATTGTGAAACATCAAATACATACCCTCCAATAAAATAAAAATTCATACGTTCTTGAAAAACAGCAACTGCGTTGTCATTGTACTTAGAGTCTTGTAAAAAGTTAGGAACAGAAACCCCTAAATATAATTTATCAGAATGTAAATAAATCCCAGCTCCAAAGTTAGGAGAGATTTCATTATTAAAATTTTGAAGGTTGGGGTCATTTGCATTAGCAGGATTTAATAGGGATGTATCTAAATTGAACATATTTGCAGAAGCTTTTATACCAAAAGATAATTTGTAAGTTTCAGAAGTTGGAATGGTATAGGATACGTCTGCAGAAAGCGTATTGTCTTTTATTGGTCCTATTTTATCACTCACAACAGATAAACCAATACCAATATTACTATTGTTGATGGGCGTATTAAGAGAGAAAGCATTTGTCGTTGGTGCACCATCAAATCCTACCCATTGGGTACGGTGTAAACCAAAAACACTCATTACTCCTCTAGATCCTGCGTATGCCGGATTGATATTGATAGTGTTATACATGTATTGGGTAAACTGAGCATCTTGCTGAGCAAAACCAGTGAAACATGTCAAAATCAAAGCGAAAATTAAAATCTTTGTTTTCATAATTTCTTTTTTATCCTGAGGATTTTTAAACCCTCAGGAGTTAGTAGGTAGGTTTATCTAGTAAGGTATAAATATCCGTTTTTATTAATGGTATTTCCGTCAGAAGTAGTCCATTGAATGATGTAAAAATAAGTTCCAGAAGGTAATTCAGCATTTTTATCTACCGTAACTCTTCCTTCAGATATACCCTCAAATTTTCGGGTATTATTATC
>NZ_JBKCVI010000049.1:0-16268 GCF_046317795.1 Flavobacterium sp.
CAGCAGATTCAAGGTTGTTCCAGAAATTCATGCTGCAAAGATAGCAATCTGTGTTTTTGGTATCATAGAATCAGGGAGCAATTCTTAATGAAAAAGCCTGTCTCTATTTGTGGAGACAGGCTTTGGAAATGGAGTGTGATCCCGTTTGGATTCGAACCAAAGACCTACTGCTTAGAAGGCAGTTGCTCTATCCAGCTGAGCTATGAGACCAAAATCCAAATATGTCGGGGTGGCAGGATTCGAACCTGCGGCCTCCTGCTCCCAAAGCAGGCGCGATACCCGGGCTACGCTACACCCCGTATTTCATTATCTGCGGTCTTCCCGATTGCAAATCGGGACACGATAACCGGGCTACGCTACACCCCGTATTTCATTATCTGCGGTCTTCCCGATTGCAAATCGGGACACGATAACCGGGCTACGCTACACCACATGTATTTATCATCTGTGTTACTCCAAATGTTAAATTTAGACACGATATTTAGGATACACTAGAACCCAAGAGCGGAGAGTAAGGGATTCGAACCCTTGGTACAGTTTCCCATACGCATGTTTAGCAAACATGTCCTTTCGGCCACTCAGGCAACTCTCCAAACTCAATTAACGAAAATTTATTAAGCGGTTGCAAATGTAATTTATCATTCTATATTTTACAACTATTTCATTTCTTTTTTTGTGCGTAAAAACAAATAACAATTAAAACGGCTCACTTTCAATAAACTAGAATACATGAAATGGATATAATTTGCTTAAAACGAAGATTTATTAGGGTTCCGATTAAATAATTTATAATAAAAGTTTAGATTTGCAGGACAAACACCCGAGGCGCTTGCAGCCAAATTGTATGGAGCGCAGCGGAGTAAAACAACAAATATCATGAGTAAAAAAGTAGTTATAGTGTCCGCTGTGAGAACTCCTATTGGAAGTTTTATGGGTTCATTATCTTCCATTACTGCAACAAAATTAGGGGCAATTGCTATCAAAGGGGCATTAGATAAAATTAATTTAGATTCAAACTTAGTCGATGAAGTTTTGATGGGTAATGTAGTACAAGCAGGTGTTGGTCAAGCTCCAGCTAGACAAGCTGCTTTATATGCAGGTTTGCCAAATACGGTTGCTTGTACAACAATAAACAAAGTTTGTGCTTCGGGAATGAAAGCTATCATGCAAGCAGCACAAGCCATTATGGCTGGCGATGCCGAAATTGTTGTTGCCGGTGGAATGGAAAACATGAGTTTGATACCACATTATGTTCACCTGAGAAATGGTGTGAAATTTGGTCCAACCTCTCTAGTTGACGGAATGCAAAAGGATGGTTTGACTGATGCTTATGACAACAATGCCATGGGCGTTTCTGCCGACTTATGTGCTTCAGAATATAAAATATCAAGAGAAGAACAAGATAATTTTGCCATTCAATCCTATCAACGTTCGGCTAAAGCTTGGTCTGAAGGGATGTTTGATAACGAAGTTGTTCCTGTTGAAATTCCTCAAAGACGTGGTGAACCCATTATCTTTTCAAAAGATGAAGAATATACTAATGTAAAGTTAGATAAAATCCCTACTTTGAATGCGGTGTTTAGCAAAGACGGAACGGTAACAGCTGCCAATGCATCTACCATCAATGATGGTGCAGCCGCTTTGGTATTAATGAGTGAAGAGAAAGCAAAAGCATTGGGATTAAAACCATTGGCCTATATCAAATCCTATGCAGATGCAGCACAAGAACCAAAATGGTTTACAACTGCGCCAGCCAAAGCATTGCCAAAAGCTTTAGACAAAGCAGGTTTATCAGTTGCAGATGTTGATTATTTTGAATTCAACGAAGCTTTTGCTGTAGTTGGTTTAGCCAATGCCAAAATCCTTGGATTAGACAATGACAAAGTAAATGTAAATGGTGGTGCGGTTTCATTGGGACATCCTCTTGGATGCTCAGGAGCCAGAATTGTTGTTACTTTAATTAATATATTAGAACAAAACAATGCCAAAATTGGAGCAGCTGCTATTTGTAATGGTGGTGGTGGTGCTTCGGCTATAGTTATTCAAAGAATGTAAAAAATAGTCCTTAATGATTAGTATACAGCCCTCAGTAATATGTGAAGGATATAACAAGTCAATATTTTATTTCTAATATCTAAAATCTAATATCTAAAATCTGAAATCTGAAATTTAATGTTTGCCATCTGTAATCTTGCCATAATTCCATTACGAGCCGAACCGAGTGATCGAAGCGAAATCGTTTCGCAAGTTTTATTTGGTGAGCATTTTGAAATATTGGAAATGCAAAAACAGTGGTCAAAAATCAAATTGCATTTCGACGATTATGAAGGTTGGGTTGATTCGAAACAATACCAAATTATTTCTGAGAAAAACTTTATAGATTTATCCAAAGATGCCATAATATTGAATACTGATTTGGTGGAATATGTTTCAAACTCAAACAATGAATTACTTCCTATTACACTTGGTGCATCACTATCCTTTTTAAATCATAGTGAAATTAATACGGAGAATTTTGAATTTGAAGGAATGAAAACAAGTGGTGTAAAACCAAAAACCGATTTGTTAACTACTGCGTATATGTATTTAAACGCACCATACCTTTGGGGTGGAAAAACACCATTTGGTATCGATTGCTCTGGTTTTACCCAAATGGTTTATAAATTGAATGGATACAAGGTACTTCGTGATGCTTCTCAACAATCTACTCAGGGAGAAGCGTTGAGTTTTATTGAAGAAAGTGAACCTGGAGATTTAGCTTTTTTTGACAATGATGAAGGAAAGATTATTCATGTTGGAATCATGATGGAAAACAACTACATCATTCATGCGAGCGGAAAAGTTAGAATTGATAGAGTTGACCATCTGGGTATTTATAATGCAGAACTAAATAAGCACACACATCGGTTGAGAGTGATTAAAAAAATTATATAGACCGAGACAAATGTTTCTGTTTTTTTGTATTTAAAAGTTTCGAAACTCGCTAAAATTGCTTACATTTGATATAGAATTATTGCATAATTCCATAAAAATGAATAACAATTTTTCAATTGTAAAATCTTTAAAAACATTTTTAGAAGAGACTGGTGATTTATCTTATTTTACCCTTCGATTTTTTAAAGAAGTTTTTAAGCCACCCTATGAGTTTAAAGAATTCCTGAAACAATGCTACAATATGGGTAATCGTTCCTTATTGCTAGTAAGCGTCACAGGTTTTATTATCGGTTTGGTTTTTACCTTACAATCTAGACCTACACTACTTAAGTTTGGCGCCGTTTCTTGGATGCCATCCATGGTTAGTATTTCAATTATTCGAGAGATGGGACCAATTATAACCGCTTTGATTTGTGCGGGAAGAATTGGTTCTGGAATTGGAGCAGAATTAGGTTCCATGCGAGTTACCGAACAAATCGATGCCATGGAAGTTTCGGGTACAAATCCATTTAAATTTCTAATAGTAACAAGAATTTTAGCTACAACCTTTATGTTACCCATTTTAGTTTTCTTCGGAGATACTATCGCCATATTTGGTTCTGCATTGGTTGAAAATATAAAAGGGAATGTTTCCTTTTTACTCTACTTCAATCAAGTTTTTAACAGTTTGGTTTTTAGTGATTTGATACCTACAACTATTAAAACTTTCTTCTTTGGTTTTGCCATTGGTTTAGTAGGTTGTTTCAAAGGATATTATTGTGAAAAAGGGACTGCAGGTGTTGGTTTAGCGGCCAATTCAGCTGTAGTTTATTCATCAATGTTGCTTTTTATAATCGATTTTATTGCCGTTTTTGTTGCTAACATATTTTATGGATAACATCATGGAAACAATAAATATTAAATCTAATCTGATTATTGAAATCACAGACTTAAAAAAAAGTTATGGTGAAAATCATATACTAGAAGGATTTAATATGAAATTGTATGAAGGAGAAAATCTAGTTGTTATGGGGAAATCTGGTTCAGGAAAATCAGTTATGATTAAATGTTTGATTGGATTAGAAAAACCTGATAGTGGCTCAATAATAGTGATGGGTAAAGACATTAACAAATTAGAACATTGGAAATTAGATGAGCTGAGAACTGAAATTGGTTTCCTTTTTCAAGGAAGTGCGTTATATGATTCAATGTCGGTTAGAGAAAATTTAGAATTCCCTTTACGTCGACATACCAAAAAATTTGGATTCATAAAAGACACGACTCCTATGGTCATGGAAGCTCTAGAAAGTGTTGGTTTAGCACATACAATTGATTTAATGCCTAATGAATTATCAGGTGGAATGAAAAGAAGAATAGCTTTGGCAAGAACACTAATTTTGCAACCAAAAATTATTCTGTATGACGAACCCACAACTGGCTTAGATCCAATAACTTCGAAAGAAATAATTTTACTAATGATGTCTATTCAAAAAAAATACAATACATCATCTATTATTATTACTCACGATGTTGATTGCGCCAGAGTAATTTCGAATAGGATGATTTTATTAATAGATAAAATAAATTACGCCGAAGGTACTTTTAAAGAACTTTCTGTTTCAGAAGACCCAAAAATTAAAGCATTCTTTAAATGAAATTGTAACAATGGAAAAAACAACATCAGAAAAAATTCGTTTAGGTTTATTTGTCATAATTGGATTGTCATTCTTTGTGGTAGCCATCTATTTTATTGGAAGCAAACAACAAATGTTTGGAAAAACAGATCATTTATCGGCTGTATTCAATAATGTTGGCGGTTTGCAGTTGGGTAATAACGTGCGATTTTCAGGTATCAATATTGGATCTGTTCGAGAAATAAAAATTATCAATGACACTACGATTAACGTAGACATGCAAATAGAAAAATCATACTTTCAATACATCAAAAAAGATGCTATTGCCTCTATTGGTTCTGATGGATTAGTAGGAAGTGTTATCATCAATATTATTCCTGGAAAAGGTATTGAGTCAAATGTTGTAGCTGGTGATATCATTAAATCTGTGAATCGCATTCGAACCGACGATATGATGAGTACACTCAATGTTACCAATCAAAATGCGGCACGTCTTACAGCTGACTTGTTGAAAATCACAAACGATATTAACAATGGTAATGGAACAATAGGTGTTTTGCTTAGAGATTCTACTATGTCAAATGATTTAAAAGAAACCATACATAATTTAAAACTCACTTCCCAAAAAACAACTCAAACCATTGATAATTTAAATACTCAAATTGCTTCTTTCGACAATAAAAATAATGTCATTGGTGTTTTAAAAGATACTGTTGTTGCCAATAAAATAAAGAAAGTTGTAATCAATCTCAATCAATCCAGTGAGGAAATTAACAAAGTGGTAACCAATTTAAACGCCACTATTTTGAATATAAAAGAAGGCAAGGGCGCAATCAATTATTTAGCCAATGACCAAAAACTCGTAAAACAAATTGATTCAACCATGTCCAATATCAATGAAGCCAGTAAGAAACTAAATGAAAATCTGGAAGCATTAAAACACAATTGGTTCTTCAGAGGTTATTTCAAAAAAATGGAAAAACAAAATGCAGTAGATAAATAAGTACTATTGTTAGATACTTTTCAAAGTCTCTACCAAATAATCAATATCGTCTTTTGTATTATAATGGCTGAAAGAAATACGCAAACTTGGTTTTTTCAAATCCTCGTCCGAGAGCATTTCTGCCAATACATGCGATGGTTTTGCGCTTCCACTCTGGCAGGCACTTCCGCGAGAAACAGCAATGCCTTTCATGTCAAGATGGAATAATATCATGGTGGTTTTTTCCTCCGAAAAAGGCAGTAAAACATTTAAAATATTGTAAAAAGTTGTAGTCCCATTCTCCTTGACTTCCTGGAAAGCAGCTTGTAGTTGTTGCCAACAATAGCTTTTCAAATCAGCTATATAATTTATCTCCTCATTTAGATTTTCATAGGACAATTCCAATGCTTTTGCCATGCCTGCTATTTGATGAACGGCTTCGGTTCCTGCACGCCAACCTTTTTCTTGTTCGCCTCCAAACAACATCGGTTGCAATACAAGATTTTTGCGAACAAAGGCAAAACCAATACCTTTTGGTCCATGAAATTTATGAGCACTCGCCACTATAAAATCTATGGGTAATTGCTGTAAGTCCAAATCCGTTTTTCCCACAGATTGCACTGTATCACAATGAAAAAAAGCCATATTTTGTTGGCACATCGCTCCTATTCTACTGATATCGTTTATCACTCCCGTTTCATTATTAACGTGCATCAAGGAAACTATTGTTTTAATTTCATCAGTAAGTAATCCAGCCAATTGATGGTAATCCAAAGTACCAGCTGATGACACATTGACAAACTCCACTTGTATTCCAAATTCTTCTTGCAAAGCCAATACCGTATACAATGTGGCATGATGTTCTACTCTAGAAGAAATGATTCGCTTTACGCCTAAGTCTTTTACAGCACTTCTCAAAATCCAATTGGTTGCTTCAGTAGCTGTAGCCGTAAAAATAATTTCCTGAGATTTGCAATTCAAATATTTAGCAATTGTTTTTCTAGCCGTTTCTATGACAGCTTTGGCACTTCTTCCGATGCTGTGGGTAG
The DNA here is from genome assembly GCF_046317795.1 of Flavobacterium sp. Classification (GTDB taxonomy): domain Bacteria; phylum Bacteroidota; class Bacteroidia; order Flavobacteriales; family Flavobacteriaceae; genus Flavobacterium. The sequence continues at coordinate 6,579 of NZ_JBKCVI010000049.1, forward strand.
AAGAAGGATTTCCAAAATCTTGTTGCATTACTTTTACCATTTCATCAATAACTTCCTGACGAAAGGGTGTTGTGGCGGCATTATCGAGATACACTTTTTGCATGGTGCAAATATAAAAGTACTATCTTAATTAAATGATAAAACCTATTCAAAATAGTTTAAAAAACTTATTTTTGTTAAAAATTTTAAACAAATGAAAAGAATATTAGGTGTCCTTTTACTGCTTTTTATTTTCAACGCCTGCGATGATGGTGATTTGAAAGTGGATGTTATTGACTTTTCCGATGTTGATGCTGTAAAATGCGATCAAAAAGATATTATATACAAAATCAAAGCTGCAGAAATGCTACTTCTTGTAATGCCTATGTCATCACTTCCAACTGATGAAACAACGGTAAACAATCCATTAGTACTTAACATAAGTTCCACCAATAAAGTAATTTACAGACAATATAATGGCACCGTAAATGCTGATAATATTTGTCAAGATCCTCCTTCCGCTACTCCTATTGTGATAGAAGAATGGACTGCTTTAACAGGAACCATTCAAATCACAACTACTGCAGTAAAATCGGTTGATGCCAATAATGCTACCAAAATTACCGGCTACAAACACAATATTATTTTTAAAAATGTAACATTCCAAAAACCCAATGGCAATCAATTTTACGAAACCTACATTTTTGGTGATTACACTAAACCTATAAATGCGTTAGCTTTTGGATTTGATGAAGAAGTTGACAAGAGTACTTGTGTTAATGATAATCGTATCTTTGACTTTAGTATTGGTGAGGCATTTATTTTAGATGTTGCTGATTATGCTTCACTTTTTGAAAATGTAGTTACAACAGCTCCAAGAATACGCTATATTAGTGCTGCCAACAAGTTATCCTATAGATTGTATTCTAATACAATCGGCAATGCTTACTTTTGTGCCACTTCAACACCTGCCACACCAATACTGTTACAGCAATGGAATGCTGTTGATGGTGTGCCTTATGTTAGTGGAATAATTGAAGTTACTACAACAGAAGTAATTGGTACTGGTTTTCAACACACCATCCGTTTGAAAAAAGTTACTTTGAAGAAAGGAAATAGCAATTTCACTTTGGGTGATAATTATTTGTATGGAAATCTCATTACTTCTCCTTAATCCAAATATTCAATGCCAACCGATTGTATTAGTTATCAAAAATCAGGATATTTTACTAAATTAATTGTTGATTATTTAGATAAAAAACCAGCGTTGAACGCTCTTTACAATCGCTTTCCATCCATTGAAAATTTTGAAGGTCAAATCAAAGAAAAAGAAACTAATTTTCCTTTTTCAACTAGAAGTATTTTAGTAACGGCTCTTAAAAAACAATACCAAGGTTTTGAAATTTCGGAGGTAACAAAAAGCAATATTGCACTACTCTCCGACTCCAAAACATTTACTATTACCACAGGACATCAGTTAAACTTGTTTACTGGTCCTTTGTATTTTCTACATAAAATAGTGACTACCATCAACCTTTGTGGGGCCTTAAAACAAAACTATCCTAGCTGTAATTTTGTACCTATTTATTGGATGGCAACCGAAGATCACGATTTTGAAGAAATCAATTATTTCAATTTCAAGAACGTAAAAATCAAGTGGAACAAAGATAGCTTTGGTCCAGTGGGAAGATTGGCTACCGATGGATTGGATGAAGTATTGGCCGCATTCGCTACTGAATTGGGCTTTGGTGATAATGCTAACCATTTGAAATACTTATTTGAGAAATCGTATGTACAACATAACAATCTGGCTGATGCAACTCGGTATTTGGCTAACGAACTATTTGGCAACAAAGGTTTAGTGATTCTCGATGGTGATGACGTTGCTTTAAAACAGTTGTTTGTTCCTTATGCCAAAGTAGAATTGGTAAACCAAACGGCTTTTAAAAAAGTAAGCGAGACTAATACGTTATTAGCTGACTATACGCTTCAAGTGAACCCAAGAGAAATCAACCTTTTTTATATTGAAGATACTCTCAGAGAGCGAATACTATGGGAAAACAATCACTATAAAATCAACAATACCACACTGGTATTTTCGGAAGCCGAAATGCTTGCGGCGCTCGAGAAAAGTCCCGAGAAGTTTAGCCCTAACGTTATACTAAGACCACTATACGAAGAAGTCATTCTTCCTAATTTGTGTTACATTGGTGGTGGTGGCGAAATCGGCTATTGGCTGCAACTGAAATCCAATTTTGAAGCCAATAACGTTACCTTTCCTATTCTTTTAGTGCGCAACTCTGTCCTCTTGGTAACAGAAAAGCAAGTTCAAAAAGCAGACAAGCTCCAACTCTCTTGGGAAGATTTGTTTTCCAATCAACAAGAGTTGTTCAACAAGAAAACACATGAGTTTTCCAAATTCAATCTTGATTTCTCCGAACAAAAGGAAATACTAAGAATACAGTTTGAGAAGCTTAATAAGATTGCCTCGCAAACTGACAAATCCTTTACTGGTGCCGTAAAAGCACAAGAAGTAAAACAAATTAAGGGTTTAGAAAACCTAGAAAAGCGCTTAATCAAAGCCGAAAAAAAAATGCATGCAGACGAACTGGAACGTATTATCCAACTTCAAAATGAGCTGTTTCCTAATCAAAGGTTGCAGGAACGAAGTGCTAATTTTGCTGAGTTTTATACAGCTTATGGAAATGATTTTATCCAAAAATTGTTTTCAGCGTTAAAACCTTTGGAACCAAACTTTACTATTATTACTTTATAGCATACAACGCTTTAAAATTCTATTTAAAAGTATTACTTTTGCACCAAATTATAAAAAAAGAAAAAAAAATGGCAACAAATAGAACTTTTACCATGATTAAACCTGATGGAGTTGAAAACGGACACATCGGAGGTATCTTAAATATGATTACTGAAGGTGGTTTCAGAATTGTAGCAATGAAATTAACCCAATTGACTGTAGCAGATGCTCAAAAGTTTTATGCTGTTCACTCAGCTAGACCTTTCTTTGGAGAATTGGTTGAATTTATGACTCGTGGCCCTATCGTGGCGGCTATCTTGGAGAAAGATAACGCTGTGGAAGAGTTCAGAACGTTGATTGGTGCTACGAATCCAGCTGATGCTGCCGAAGGAACTATTCGTCACAAATATGCTACTTCTATAGGCGAAAACGCGATTCATGGTTCCGACTCTGATGAGAATGCAGCTATCGAAAGTGCTTTTCACTTTGCTGGTAGAGAGCAGTTTTAGTAAAAAGTGTTCAGTGTTCAGTCCCGAAGTGTCGGGAGTTGGCAGTGTTTTTATCGTTACAGAACAATATAAGAATTCCATTCATTAGATTGAATGGATTTTTTTTACTCTTTGTAATTCCCGCATTGGCGGTAATCCATTCTTCTTTATCCAAACCGACATTTCTAGAGTTTTGAGCCCTACTCTAAATGACCCTAGGCGATGCCAAACGGAGCGCAGCTAATCGAAAAGCATAAACTAAAGAGAACTTCCATTCCAAGCAAAGTCTCATATCTTTGTAGCACAACCAAATTATAATCCCATCGTGAAGAAATATCGGTTGCAACGGGTTTCATACCGTTGAAAAAAATCAAAAAAATTTGCGAATTTGCGGTAAAAAATCAAAACAAAAAAATCCGTTAAATCCGTTAAATCCGTGGCAAAAAACCATTGCGTACTTTGCGTAAAACTTTGCGCTCATTGCGGTTAAAAAAAATCAAAACAAAAAGTCCCCATCAAATAATTGATGAGGACTTCCATAAAAAAAGCCTGCCTGCCGGCAGGCAGGGCAGCGACTCCCGATAGCTATCGGGACTCCCACACCCGAGCGTAGCGAACAGACGAAGTAAATTTCAGTACTCACGATCCCGAAAACTTCGGGATTAACTTCTCTGTTCGACTATCTTTACTTACTCCTGACTTCCGCACTTTTTTTTAATTTTTGATCATTTTAACTTTGAATATGAGGTTTTTATGATTTATGTTCTTATGGTTTTGGGTGTCCCAGGGTGTTTTTTTACTTTTGTTCTATGTTTGTTAGACAGAAGAAAAATAAAAGTGGTGTTGTAAGTATTCAAGTTATTGACAAAAGTTCTGGCAGGTATAAGTTACTGAGAACCATTGGTAGTAGTAGTGATCTTGTTCAAATTGATAAACTTATTGAAGAGGCACGAAATTATATTAAAGAAATTAAAAAACTGAACGAGTTTGATTTTCAAATTCAAATGAATTTATTCAAAATATTTTAGAAAATATCAGAGCTTTAAAATTATCAGGTATTGATTTAGTTTTAGGTAAAATATTTGACGAAATTGGATTTTGTAAAATTGAAGACAATTTGTTTAAAGACTTAGTTTTATATCGATTAGTTTATCCCAAAAGCAAATTAAAAACTACTGAATATCTCTATCGGTTTTCACAAAAGCAATACTCTGAGGATGATATTTATCGTTACATGGATAAGCTTCATAGCAAGCAAAAAGAAACAGTTCAGAAGATAAGTTTTGAACACACACGGTTGATTTTAGATTCAGAGATAAGTGTTGTTTTTTATGATATTACCACCATTTATTTTGAATCAGATAATGAAGATGAACTTCGTAAAACAGGATTTTCAAAAGAAGGAAAACATCAAAACCCACAAATTGTTTTAGGATTATTAGTTAGTAAAAATGGTTATCCATTGGCTTATGATGTTTTTGAGGGAAATAAATTTGAAGGACATACGATGTTACCTATAATTGACACGTTTAAAGAGAAATACAATCTACATCAGTTAGTTATAATTGCTGATTCTGGATTACTTTCCTCAAGCAATGTTGAAGAACTTCAAGAAAAAAAATACGAGTTCATTTTAGGGGCAAGAATAAAATCAGAAAGTAAATCCATAAAAGAAAAAGTACTTGCTTTAAGATTAAAGAATGGAGAAAGTGAAATCATTGAAAAAGATAATTTAAAACTCATTATTACCTATTCTGAAAGCAGAGCAAAGAAAGATAAACTAAACCGTGAAAGAGGATTAAAAAAACTCGAAAAGCAAATTAAAACTGGGAAATTAACCAAAGCCAGTATTAATAATCGGGGTTATAATAAATATTTAAAAATGGAAGGAGAAATAAAAGTTGTCATCGATAAAGTCAAGTTCCAACAAGACACAAAGTGGGATGGATTAAAAGGTTATATAACCAATGCGAAACTTACAAAAGATGAAATTTTAGAGAATTATAGTAACTTATGGCAAATAGAAAAAGCATTTAGAACTGCTAAAACAGATTTAAAAATAAGACCTATTTACCACCGAAAAAAAGAACGAATAGAAGCACATATTTGTTTAACCTTTGTTGCTTACAAAGTATACAAAGAACTCGAAAGACAACTAAAATTAAAGAACTCGAATCTATCCCCAGAAAAAGTAATCGAAATTCTTCAAAGTATGTTTCAAATTGAAATAAAAAATACAACAAATAATGAGATAATTAAACACAATATTATGATAACAAAAGAGCATCAAATAATAAAAAAACTTTTTAAATTATAAATTGGGTGTCCCAGTGCGGAAGTCAGGAGTATTAAGTATTAAGTATTAAGACTAAATAGTACTAAAATCCCTGTCTCGTTTGTTAACGAGATGGGTATTTTTTATTGTATTTTGGTTTGTGGTTTTTTTTTGCACAAACCTGCCTGCCATGCCTAAGGCAGGTAAACCGGCAGTTAGGGTCATGAGGATTTTTTGCTACAAAGTTGCGAAGTCGCGAAGTTTTTACTCATTTAGGTTTTTTTGTTAATCCGTTTAATCCTTAGTAATCTGTGGCTTTTATATGGGTTTAACGACAAACCTCTATGACAGCAGTTTAGGGGTGCACAAAGTCTTTCCACTTAGTTCTATAACCTTTTTACAGGTTCAGGTTAAGCCAATTACAAGGTCACAACTTATGTGTTGATTGGATTTGTTTAAGAGAGACTTTTTATATTCAATTTTCTTTGAAACATTAGTAGTAGATAATATGACTAATGATATTTATGTATTTCATCTCTTTTCATCTTGCTTATAGTAAAATTATAAATTTGCTAATTTTGAGAAGATTTTATTTGAGAATTACTAATTGTATTAACTAAAAATCAATAATTTATTAACACGAAAACGTTATAGTTTGTTATAATGTGTGACGGGTTGTTGTTTGCTATTGTTGTTTTTTTATCTTTATATACTAAAAATCTACTAATATATCTTTTTGCTATTTAATTCAATTTGAATAGAATTATTTATGCCTAATTACTATTGTTTGAGTATAGTTTATTTTCTAATTAAAATAGTTTATTATGAAGAAAGAATTACGCATTGAAAAAATGACAATTAAAAATGGGTACGCTACTATTAGTAAGAATTCCATTAGTAAGTTTTACTTATTTTTGTGTGCTTTATTGTTCTCGGGCACTTTGAGTGTTCAATCACAAAATTTTTCGAGTTGGACAGGATCGGGAAATTGGAGCAATAATGGAAATTGGTCGAGTGGTACTGGTTATGGGCAATTGGAGTTTCAAGGTGCTGGTAATGCGACAAATTGCGTTAACGACGTGAATGGCATGAGTCAATGGCGACTTTATTTTAGTGGAAGTGTTGCCTACAATTTAACTGGTTCTGGCTCTGTCAATTTATTTGATTTTGGAGGTCAAAACAGTTGGGTTTTGAGTGACGCGACAGCAAACCAAACCATTAATTTTCCTATTAATTTTAATGATGGTGGCACAAGAACATCTTGGATAACCGCAAGAAATTCTGGTGGTTTAACTTTTAATGGGAATTTAGCAACAGGAGGAAACATTACTGGATTGCGTATTGCCAATTCAAATGCATCCAGTTCTATTTCAATAAATACTTTATCGGGAAACAAGACTGTTATTATTGGAAGAGACAATGTTGATGCGAACCAAGCCAATACTCGAGTTACGCTTACGGGTAATAGTTCTGGAGGTTATTCAGGACTTGTATTTGTGCATGCAGGAACATTATTTGTTAATGGAACAACTGCGGCTTCTAGTACTGTGTCTGTATCGGCAGGGAATGCTGCTACGCTTGCGGGTAGTGGAACAATAGGGGGAACAGTTTCCCTCACTGGTGTTGTTTCCCCTGGTGGAACAGCAAGTACTACTGGCACGATTACCACAGGAGCATTTACGTTTAATAATAGTTCTTCTTATAGAATTGAAATGAATAACGCAACTGGGACTTCTGGTGCTGCTAGTGGGTGGGATAGAATTACTTCAACTGGTGTGTTGACTTGTTCTGCATCACCGATTACTTTAAATTTAGTTTCACTTTCAGTGTCTAACTTCAATCCAGCGAATAATTATACTTGGCCAATAGCTTCTGGTAGCACTGTTTCAGGATTTAACACTAGTAATTTTATAATTGATACAGCATCTTTTGCTGCTTTTACAGGCACATTTGCGGTGACGTTGTCTGGTGGGAATACAATTAATTTGGTTTATACAGCACCAACTCTAGCGCCAGGTCAACCCAGTGCTATTTCGGGATCAACTGCGTTATGTGATGGTGCAACTCAAACCTATAGTGTAACCAATGACCCAAACGCAACTAGTTACGAGTGGACTTTGCCTAGTGGTTGGACTGGGGCAAGTGCCACCAATAGTATTGATGTAACCGTTGCTAGTCCGGGTGGTACAATTTCTGTAATTGCCAAAAATGCAAGTGGTGATAGTTTGCCTAGCTCATTAGTAGTAGGAGTTGGGGTGAGTACATCCATTACTTCTCAACCTTCGACTAGTGCTCAGTCGGTTTGTTTGGGCACTGCAGCAACACCATTATCGGTAGTGGTAGCTGGCGCGTCTTTAACTTATCAGTGGTATAGTAATACTATACAAAGCAACTCGGGAGGAATTTTAGTGAGTGGTGCTACTTCTTCTTCTTACACGCCTGTCTATTCAGGCGGAACTACTCTATATTATTATTGTGTTGTTGGTGGACTTTGTGCTCCAACCTCTATAACAAGTAATGCGTCTGGCGCAGTAACGATAAGTGGAATACCAAATGATACTGCAACCTATGGAATAACTCCTGGAGGCAATGGTGGTCAAGGTTTTGGACCTTGGTCATTTTTGGTAAGTGGTGGTAATGGAGGTACTTTTACAGCAAGTTCTGATATCGGAACTGCTTGGGGATTATTCGCCAATGGCGGTGGATTGACTTCGGCGGTAAGACCATTTGCTGGTCCATTAGCTGTCGGCAATACCGTTAGTTTTGCTTTTGATAATGGAAATATTGACAATAATCAAAGAGTAGGTGTTAGGTTGCGAAATTCTAGTAATAATATTTTAACTGAGTTTCGTTTTACAGGCGGAGGTTCTAACTATTTTATAGCTGATGCAGCAACTTCGGATACAGGTATTGCTTTTACTTCAGCAGGTTTGAGTACTATTACTTTTGCCTATACTGCTGCGAATACTTATAGTATTTCAATTACTCGATCTGGTATTACAACCGTATTAACTGGAAGAACTTTTGCTACAGTTAGTGGTGGGGCAATTCCTGCTCAAATAGAATTTTACAATAGTAACGCTGGAGGTGGTTCTGATAAAGATGTATTTTTTAATAATTTGAGTATTGGTCATCCGAGAGTTTTTGAACAACCATCGACTAGCACACAAAACGTTTGTCAAAATGAAACAACAACGGATTTGTCAGTTACTGCTTATGGTGATAACTTGGGATACCAATGGTATAGTAATCCTGGAAATGTATTAATAGCTAGTGCAACATCAGCTACTTTTACACCCCCAAGTGACACGGTAGGCACGAATACTTATTATTGTGTAGTGAGTTATACGGGAACTTGTGGGACTGCACCTAGCAGTTCAAGTAGCAGTTCTGGAAATATAGTAGTAAATGCTTTCCCAACAGTAACTGCAGCTTCGGTAACACCAAGTTCGGTTTGTGGTTCAGGAACAGTAGCTTTCTCAGCGAGTGCTAGTGCGGGTTCTATAGTATGGTATGATGCTGCCACAGGTGGAAATATTGTACCAACCCCACCAACCAGTATCAGTTCTACAACAACATTACATGCACAAGCAGTATTCAATGGCTGTGATTCTACAGCTCGTACAGCAGTAACTGCTTCAGTAAACGCCATTCCAACAACTTCAGCCATTGTTGGTGCAACTACCGCTTGTTCGGGTTCAACAGCTTCTTACAGTGTTACTAACACTGCAGGAAGTACCTATTCCTGGACAATTACAGGCGGTACACAAGCATCAGGAACCAATACAAACAGTATTACTGTTACTTGGGGTGCTGCAGGTGCAGGCAATGTTAGCGTTGTAGAAACCAATGCGGCACTTTGTCCAGGTACGGCAGTAAATCTTCCGGTTACAGTAGGACCACAACCAGTATGGTACACCGATGCTGACAATGATGGTTACCCATCAAACGCGGCTACGGTTCCAAGTTGTACACGTCCACTTAATGGTAAGTTGGCTTCAGAATTGACAGCCCTTACTGTGGATTGTAACGATGCTGTTGCTACTATTAACCCAGGACGCACAGAAATCTGTTGGAACAACATCGATGATGATTGTGATGGTTTATTATCAGAAGGATGTGCACCAGTTGTGGTAAACATGGCTACTGCCAATAATACAGTATTGCCGTCATTTGCTACAGCCGTTTCGGCT
>NZ_JBKCVI010000050.1:0-4188 GCF_046317795.1 Flavobacterium sp.
CCACGATACAACTGCTCAATAAAAAATAAACGTACCATTTGGTGTGAAAAAGTCATTTCGGAGAGTGAAACTTTTCCTTGTGATTTTTTATAAACTTCTTCGCTAAATCCGTATGGACCACCAATTACAAAAACTAAGGTCTTTACTCCTGAATTCATTTTCTTTTGTAAATAATCTGAAAAACCAACACTCGAAAAAGTACTTCCGTTTTCGTCCAATAAAATTAATTGGTCGGTTGGTGTAAGTTTTGATAAAATCAATTCGCCTTCTTTTTCTTTTTGCTGAGGTTCCGAAAGGTTTTTGACGTTTTTGATATCGGGAATAATTTCTAAATCAAATTTGATGTAAAAAGACAAACGTTTGGTGTAATCGTCAATTAAAGTTTGTAATGATTTATTGTCGGTTTTGCCTATGGCGATTAGTTTAATGTTCATGTTTTTTTTAATCATTTAAGGCATTTAAGGTCATATAAGAATGTACAAATACATAGATAAATTTGAATATAACAAAAACTTAAATGACTTTACATTTCTTATATGGTTTGATTTATTATTTATTCCAAATTTTCCATGCTTTTTCTGCTTGAAATACTAACATTTCATAACCATTTTTAGTTACTGCACCATTTTTCTTGGCTTTTTTCAAAAATTGTGTTTCCTCAGGATTGTATATCAGGTCAAAAGCAATATGCTTTTCGGTAAAAAATTGATAGGGAATTGGCGGAGATGCTGAGGTGTTTGGACTAGTTCCCAGCGGTGTGCAATTAATAATAATATGGTAATTGTCAAAAGTGGTAACATTGATTCGGTCATAACCAATCATGCCTGCTTTTTCTTCTCGGGAAACAAAGGTGTATAGAATTTGGAGTTGGTCTAAAGCAAAAGCTACAGCGTTGGCAGCGCCACCAGTTCCCAGAATGAGTGCTTTTTTATGATGTGCTTGTAACAAGGGTTTTAAAGATTTCATAAAACCATAGTAATCCGAATTATAACCTTTTAGTTTTCCTTTTTTGGTAAAACGAATGACATTGACAGCGCCAATTTGAGCAGCATTTTTTGATAATTTATTTAAAAAAGGAATAACAGATTCTTTATACGGAATGGTAACATTCAAACCAATTAAATCAGGATTATTGGCAATTAAATTTGGAAATTCTTCAATGTTTTGCAAGTCGAAATTCTCATAGGTACATTCAACAAGATTTCCTAAAACAAATTTCTCGGTAAAATATTTTTTAGAAAATGAATAAGAAATATTCTTTCCAATTAGGCCATAAAGTCTTTTACTTTGATCCATTTATAGTTATAAATAATGGAATCAGACATCTTACTTTTTGACCCTCTTTTTCACCTGATTTCCATTTAGGAGATTCTTTTAATACTTTTAAAATTTCTTTATCAGTTTCCTCATCAATCCCTTTTAAAATAGCAACCCTAGATAAACTTCCATTTTTTTCAACAATAAAAGCTACAAAAATATCCCCTTTTATATTTTTCGGATTTTTTAAAACGATATTTACGTGAGCTTTATATGTTTCAACTCCACCAGGATATTCTGGTTTTACGTCTAAATTAGATTCGGCGTAGATTAAAGTATCTTCTTTTTTGTTAGATAATTCAAATTTATAATAATTTTTACTGCTTTTCGCTTTTATAAATTTAGGGTAACTTACTGGTTTTATTTCGGCAACAATATTTTGAGCTACTAATACAATTAAAAGTGCAATACTTAAAAATAGTGTTTTCTTTTTCATATTACTTTTTGTGTTTAGTTATATATACTTTCACCGATTTTCTTTCCCAAACCATAGGAAACAATTCTTGTAAAATAGAATTATGATTAAAATTTAAACGCAAACCATTGCTCAAATGGAAGTTTCCTTTTTCTTCTTCATTTAACATTAAATGCAAACCAGCCAAACGGTATTCTACTTCAAATTCTTCAGGGAAATATTCGGCAGCTTGCATTAAGGTTAGAATGGCATTATTGTATTCGCCCATTTCTCGCATCATATCTACCCAAAATAGCCAAGTATCTAATTGATAATCGCCATGTTCAACCGCTTTTCTATAACCAAATTCTGCTTCCTCAAAATTACCCATTCCTTTATTGATGGTTGCAAAGCGTTTCCAATACAAACGGTTTTGATCATCAATAGCCAATGCTTTGTTTACATAATACAATCCTTTTTGGTAGTTTTTTTGACGAACATAAAAATCAGTAATCGCAATCCAACCTTTGTCTAAAAGTGGATCTTCATGTACCGTTTTATTAAAATATTTTAAAGCTTCCGCTTTGTGGCCTAGCTTTTCATGGCATTTTCCAATGCGTAGTAAGGCATAAGAAGTTGGGTCATCTAATTCAATAGTGCGGTTATAGTTTTCGATAGCTTCTTCATATCTTTTCAATCGTTCCAAAGCTTTACCGTTTTCCATAAAGGCGCCAATAAATTCATCATCAATGTAGGTGGCAAATTCAAAAGAACGAACGGCATTTTCATAATCTTTAACACCATAGTATAATCTTCCGCACTGATGCCAAGCAATTTCGCTGTATGGATTTCTATCGATGTAGGTTTTAAGGTATTCAATAGCTTCCAAATTTTGGTCCAAAAACTCAAAACAATACACTACATTATATAAAGCAGATTGGTCTTCTAAATCTTCTTCCAAACATTTGATAAAATTCTCTTTTGCCAATTCTAAATTATCCATAAAAAGGTATTCCATACCAATTAAGTTATGTACATCAGCATAATCTTCAGTATATTGAAGTGCTGTTTGTAAATACTCAACGGCTTTGTCGTGTTGATCTCTTTTGGAATAAATATTGGCTTTTTGGATAAAAATTTCTTCGTTGGTAGGTTCAATGGCATAAAGCTCGTTTAATAATTTTTCTGCGTGATCCAATTTGTCATCATACACTAGCATTTCTACTTGAACCAATTTTAATCCGGTAGATTTTGGATGTTGTTCCAATCCTAACTTTAAAGCTTTTTTTGCCAAAGTAGCTTTGCCCATGTCGAGGTAATGCAGAATGATTTCCTCAAATTCCTCCGAGTCGAAAAAGAATACCTTGTTGGTTTTCAACATCGATTCAAATTTCGATAAGGATAAGTTGTAATCTTCTTCGTCGTGTTCTAGGTGCATAATTGTAGGTATTAAAATTATCCTTAATAAAATTAGGCAAACAGGTTGCTTATTTGATGAATTGTTGATATTGTTGTAAACAATTTAATTAACAATTATTCAATGTCAATTTCAATTGCAAAATTCAATATCAATTTTCAATTAGAATTTCATTCATCGCTTCAATAATAATGGCGCAACCTTCTCTAATTTCATCTTCAGATATGGTTAATGGAGGAGTAATTCTAATTGCTTTGCCCTCAAATAGTAACCAAAATAAAATCAATCCTTTGTCTTGGCATTTGAAAATTACTTTGTTGGTAATTTCAGAATTTCTAGTCATTGCGGCAAGCATTAATCCTTTTCCTCTCACTTCATCTATCAAAGGATGTACCAAAAGCTCTCGGAATAACTTTTCCTTTGCTAAAGATTGTGCAGCATAGTCTTTTTCTAGAATTTCTTCTAAGGTGGCTAAGCATGCTGCCGCTATGACAGGATGTCCGCCAAATGTGGTAATGTGTCCTAATTTTGGGTCATGGCTCAATAAATCCATGTACTTTTCATCTGCAATAAAGCCGCCTACAGGCATTCCACCAGCCATTCCTTTACCAATAATTACCACATCGGGTACCACATTATAGTTTTCAAAACCAAATAGTTTTCCAGTTCTACCAAAACCAGGTTGGATTTCGTCAACAATCATAAGCGCTCCAACGTCGGAGCATCGTTTTTTTACTTTGGCCAAGAAATCGTTTTTAGGTTGAATAAATCCTGCGCCTCCTTGAATGCTTTCTAGAATTATTCCGGCTGTTTTGGTAGTGATTTTTTGAATATCTTCTTCGTTATTAAAGGTGATGAAATCCACATCAGGAATCAACGGACGAAAAACTTGTTTTCGTTCTTCAAATCCCATGACGCTCATAGAACCCATAGTATTGCCATGATAGGCATTATGACACGAAATCAACTGACTTCTACCAGTAACTCTTCGAACCAGTTTCAAAGCACCTTCGCAAGCTTCTGTTCCCGAATTGACGAGATATACTTTGTTTAAACTTGG
>NZ_JBKCVI010000051.1:0-19453 GCF_046317795.1 Flavobacterium sp.
GGTTACACTTACTAAGGTTACGGTAGTGTTGACAGTATAAGTTCCTGGTAATTCAGCCGTTCCTGTTGCGTTTAGTACTATGGTTTGGTTTGCGCCTCCGTTTATTGAGTATGTTACCGTGGCATTGGCCGTTCCTGTAAATGTGAGTGTTGAATTTCCGTTGGTACAAATAGTAGTTGGACTAAAACTCGCACTTGCCGTTGGGTCTGGCGTTACCGAAATAGTCACACTTCCTGATTGTATTTGACTACAACTTGGCGAACCTGAGGAAGCAACACTAATTAAGGTATATGTAGTAGATAATGTATATGTAGTTGAAATCGTCGCCGTTCCAGTTCCATTTAATACAATGGTTTGATTGGTTCCGCCGTTTATCGTGTAGGTTACTGTAGCGTTTGGTGTTCCTGTAAAAGTTACTGTTGCACTATCCCCAGAGCATATATTGGTATTATTTACACTAATTGTAACGGTGGGTAAAGGCAATATAGTTATTCTTACTATGGCAGTATCAGTAGCGCATAAAGCAGAAGAAACTGTATAAGTAAATTCATAAGGACTTCCTATCAAAGTCATTGTTGACACGTCAAGAGTACCTTGATATCCATTTGTTGTAGGAATTGGACCTGACCATACTCCAGTGATATCAGGCGAACCTCCTAATAAACCAAACAAATCAAATGGAGCTGTTGATGGAATTTGATTTAAACAAATTTCCCTATTCCCGTCCGTTCCAGCATCATTTGGTTCATATAAAGTAACCAAAACTTCCAATCTAGTACTGCTCTCGCATGGAGGATCAACAGTAGTAGCATAATAAGATTGTCCATTTACAAGTGGTGTAGTGGGATCTAATGGAATACTTAAAAAAGGAGTTAAATACCAATTATTAGTGCCTGACGCAACTAAATCTGCTACAGTTGGTGGGTCGCCAGTTACATTACAAAATTCTTGAACCGAACTGCCCGAAGGTGTAGGAACAAGTCCAACATTCACAAATAGAGTAAACCTAGATGTTTCACAACCAGTATCTGGATTAGTTTGACTAATATAATAAATTGTATTATCATTCAATACAGCATTATTTGGTAGAGGAGTACCACCAGAAGGTACAGTATACCATTGAAGATTATTACCAGAAATAAAGAACTGGGGATTGAGAGGAGTTGCTTGACTTAGACTTGTTACACAAACCCCTTGAAAGTTTGCTCCAGTAGGTGCTGAATAAATCGTTACCTCTACTCTTTGTCTAGGTCCACAATTTCCGGTGTTATCATCAGCGAAATAATCTTCTCCATTTACAAGACTTACCGAATTCAAAAGAGCACTACCGCCTAATGCATTGGCATACCATCTTATACCTCCTCCATTATTTACTGCAAATAAGCTCCCGATTGTTGGTGATTGTGTATCACAAAAAGACTGAGCAGAATTAGTTACAGTTGGACATTGAGAATAAACTATACTGTTATACCCTAATAATGCCAAGATCAATACACAACAAAAAAAATATTTTTTGGCAAGAGTAGTTATTCTCATAATCAATTCAATTTATTTTAAATCCATAAAACATCATTCCTCTTCATGTAAGAAAACAATCAAACTAAACTATAAATCGTATAATTCAATTAAAAAATTGTTGTAATAGTTTGTGTGAAATTATTACCACTATATTACTTATAATTTTTAGGATGTGTTTTGACTTATTAAATTGTTATAAACAAAATAATAAACATTATTAACATATACTATAATCAATAAATTTTACACATGTATTTGATTATAAATTAATAAAAAGTAAAAAGTAAAAGTTATTAATACTCAGGCAGACATATTAAAACAAAAAAATGTTAATAAGTTTGCTCTTAAGCACAAACCAATTAACATCTAAATATAAAATAAAAAGGAATTAAAAAATACTTTTGGAAAATTCTTGTTTTACAATTTCAAATTCTAAAATCACCTCATCAATGATTTGCTTTACCGATTTAATTTCGTGAATTAATCCTGCAATTTGACCAATTTCTAATTCTCCTTCTTCTAAATCGCCTTCAAACATACCTCGTTTTGCTCTTGCTCTTCCTAAAAGTGTTTTTAACTCTTCTTGAGTAGGGCATTTTTCATATAATTCTTGAAGGTCATTGTAAAACTTATTTTTAATTAATCGGACTGGTGCCAATTCTTTTAATGTGAGTTGGGTGTCTCCTTCTTTGACATTAATTATTGTATTTTTAAAATTCTCATGTGCAGAACTTTCAAAAGAAGCTGCAAATCTTGAACCCATTTGAACACCATCGGCTCCTAGTACCATAGCAGCTAATATTCCTTTTCCTGTTGCAATTCCTCCTGCGGCAATCAATGGAATTTGTATCTGCTCTTTCACCATAGGAATAAGAGTAAAAGTTGTTGTCTCCTCTCTTCCATTATGTCCACCAGCTTCAAATCCTTCTGCCACAACAGCATCGACTCCTGCTTCTTGAGCTTTCAAAGCAAACTTTGAACTACTGACCACATGAACAACGGTAACTCCTTTTTCTTTCAAATAACTTGTCCAAGTTTTAGGATTTCCAGCGGAAGTAAATACAATTTTTACTTCTTCCTCAATAATAATTTGTATAATCTCCTCTATGTTTGGATAAAGCATTGGAACATTAACACCAAAAGGTTTATCAGTTGCTAACTTACATTTTTGAATGTGTTCTCTCAAAACAGCTGGATACATAGAACCTGCTCCAATTAACCCTAAACCTCCAGCATTACTAACGGCACTAGCTAATTTATAACCACTATTCCAAATCATTCCACCTTGAATAATCGGGTATTTTATTTTGAAAAGTTGAGTGATTTTATTCATGTAAGCTGAATTGAATTTCAGATTTAATTTTTTATTATTTTTCCTGATTGAATGAGTGAATTACTCTCTATCTTATAAAAATATACTCCAGACGTTAAATTATCCATAGAAATTAAATTACTTGAATTCAAGTCCTTTTCAGAAATTTTTTGCCCTATACTATTATAAAGTGTGATTTCAGCGTTCTCGATACCATAAGGAAAAGATACATAAATATATTCATTTGTAGGATTTGGATAAACCACGAACTTCCCTTTTAAATTTGTGTTTGTAGAAAGTTGAGCCATATTTAAGGCCAATTGAAAATCTGGAATCCCATAGCCATATTGATTAGTTGGATTTGCAAATCGATCGGCTGATTGTTTTACAAAATCTATTATCTGTTGATTAGTTGCCCATGGGATTGCTTGCCAAAGAATTGTAACGGCACCAGCCAAGATTGGACATGCAAATGAAGTTCCACTGGCGTCAACTATATTCCCACTAGTGTTAGAAACCGTGGCGCTTTGTCCTTTTGCCATTAAATCTGGTTTGACTCTTCCATCAAAACTTGGCCCAATGGAACTAAAAGTAGCGTATGTCTCATCAAATTTTACTGCACCTACTGCTAAAACATTTGTCGCTTCTGCTGGAACACCAATATGAGGTTCTACAGAATTTCCAGAATTTCCTGCACTTGCCACCACAATCATTCCTTTAGAAAAAGCAATGTTGGCTCCTCGAGAAGCAAAAGCGGAATTGCCTGTCATATCGGAATAAGTGTGACTATAATTGGGATTATCATATCCAAAATAACCTAAAGATGTTGAAATAACATCAACACCTAATCGATCTGCTTCTTCGGCTGCTTCTACCCAGTAACTTTCTTCCACAGGATTTTCTTCTGAAACATCTTCGGTAATAAATAAGTAGTATTGAGCATCTGGAGCAGTTCCTACTAATTCTCCCTCAACATAGCCACTCATACAAGACAATGTCATCGTACCATGATTGTGCGTTGAAAAAACATTAGTATTTCCAGCTACATAATTATACCCACCAAGATACAATCCATCAGCAAACAATCTATTAAAAGGTACAATAGTGTTTACTTCTGAAAATCCCGAGTCTAAAACTGCGATGATTTTTCCAGAACCAGTAAAATTAGATTGGTGTAATAAGTGAGCGTTTAGCATTTCTACTTGATTCCCAGAGTTGCCATAGGCAAATGTGGTTGTTATATCAAAATTTTTATTGATTTTTTTTATTGATTTAGAACTCGGGTTTCTTTTTATCTTGCCAGAAACATTTAAAGTTCTATCTGCAAATTGGACATAATCTACAAAGGAAAGCGAAGTCAAATTTTGAATATCATCAACAGCACCACGAACATGAACTGCATTCAACCATTTTGATTTTGCCTTTACAATTATTCCTGTGGAAGCACTAATTTGATCAACATAAGGTTGATGAATTGGAATGTCTTTTATATCCAACGCAATATTTTGATTAACTCTTCTGTCTAAAGAACGCTGTGAAAGCATTTGTAATGGATTGTCAAAATAATATTGAGCATTTGGTTTTCCGTTAAAATAAACCCAAGCATCTTCTTGAGAAAATCCCAAAAAACTAAAAAGGTAAAACAAAATAAAATAAAGATTTCTCATAATTTTACATTTTGTAAAGTGCTAATTTATGAAATTACTCCTGAACCAACTAATTCATCTCCAATATTCCAAGCTACAAATTGTCCTTCAGTAATGGCAGATTGCGGTTCATCAAAAGAAACATACAAACCACTTTCAAATTGATGTAGAGTAGCTTTTTGTAATGCTTGACGATAGCGAATACGCGCCATTACATTCATGGTTTGACCCATTTTTAAAGCTAAATCTTCTCTAATCCAATGAGCTTCATTATTGGCAACCTTCAACGTTTTTTTAAACAAACCAGGATGATTGGCACCTTGACCCGTATAAATAGCATTGTTTTTTACATCGGTGGCAATGATGAAAAGTGCTTCTTTGGTTCCACCAACATTCAATCCTTTTCGTTGTCCTATGGTAAAATAATGAGCGCCTTGATGTTTGCCAACTACTTTTCCGTCCTCTGGTGAATATAATATTCCTTGGGATTCATAAGCTAGTTGATCTTCCAAAGAATTAAAAACAGGTTGTTCTTGAGTGTATTTTGGATTATTATAATCTACTTCATATATCAAACCTTCTTTGGGTTGTAATTGTTGTTGTAAAAATTCGGGCAAACGTACTTTTCCAATAAAGCACAATCCTTGCGAGTCTTTCTTTTCGGCAGTAACCAAATCTAATTGGGTTGCAATTTCTCTAACTTCGGGTTTGGTTAATTCTCCAATTGGAAATAGTGATTTAGCTAATTGCTCTTGCGATAATTGACACAAAAAATAGGATTGGTCTTTATTGCCATCTTTTCCGGCCAAGAGTTGATAAACTGGCTGACCATCAACTTGAATTTCTCCTTTTCTACAGTAATGACCTGTTGCCACAAAATCAGCACCAAGACTTAAGGCAATTTTCATAAAAACATCAAATTTTATTTCACGATTGCACAATATATCAGGATTTGGAGTTCTTCCTTGCTTGTATTCATTGAACATATAGTCAACGATTTTTTCTTTGTATTGTTCGCTTAAATCAACTGTTTGGAAAGGAATTCCCAGTTTTTCAGCAACTAGAAGTGCATCGTTACTGTCTTCGAGCCATGGACATTCGTTAGAAATAGTGACCGAATCATCGTGCCAATTTTTCATAAAAAGACCTATGACTTCATAACCTTGTTCTTTCAGTAAATGAGCAGCAACACTAGAATCAACGCCTCCAGAAAGACCAACAACAACTCGTTTCATTTTTAGCAACTGTTTTGTTGCAAAATTACTTGATTAATTATTATTCTTCTAGTGGTTTAACTCTTTTTTGGAATTTCTTTCCTTGTTTATTCATGTTAACATCAATCAACTTTCCTTTTTCAAGAAGTTTCCACATACCAACTTTCTTTCCGTTTTTAAAAAATCCTTGTCCTGCGATTGTATTTTCAGGAGTTCTGAATATAGCCAATCCATCATATTCACCATTAACATAGATAGTTTCTTCCAAAACAACATCGTTTTCAGCATACTTTTTATATATACCGTTTTTAATCCCATCTTGGTACGTTTTTTCTTCGGCAATCTTTCCACTTTTGTAAAATACTTTTCTAACACCTGTTAGTTTGCCGTTTTTATAATGTTCGATAGTCATAATAGCTGTAGAATCTTCATGATAATACTTCCACTCTCCATCAAAATTCTTGTTTACAACTTTTCCTTCGCTTACTTTATTATTTTTCTGATTATAAAAAATGGTATAGCATGAATTATCATTTTTATTAAATTCTCGTGTAGCAATTATTGTCCCAGCTTTTGTATCGTCAAAAAACTTAAACAATCCTATTTCTTTGCCATGATCAAAAGTTCCTTCATAGCGAGGTCTTTTGGATTCTTCATAAAACCCTTTCCACAATCCATGCTTCTTACCATTAGCATCAATTTTGTTAAAATCTTGGGCTAATAATGAAAATGAGGTAAATACCAAAAAAATTAAATATTTCATGATTATGTAAATTGAATTATGTTACAAAAATAATACTAATTATACTAACGTTAAATGCTTAAAAAAAGTATTTACTTTAACATAAAGCTCAACATTCCTTTTAAAAGATTTATGAAAAAAAATATTTTTTAGTATTTTTTTGAAACTTAATGAAATATTTTTTATTTTTGGAGAAATTAAACTAAACCTTATGAAAAATTTTATGAAAAAAATCACACTTGTTGCTTTAGCGTTTATAGTTTTTTCTTGTTCAACCGATGAAGAACTAAAATCTTTGAAACCTGTTTCAATCGCTGAGATTGCAAAAGCTACTCCAGAATTAAGTCTTTTTGTTCAAGCACTAACTATTACAGGACTTGCAGATACTTTTTTTCAATCTGGAGACTACACAGTATTTGCTCCAGATAATGCAGCATTTACAAGTTTATTAACATCCTTAGGGTACACTCAATTAAGTCAGGTTCCTGTTCCATTATTAACAGATGTGCTTAAATATCACGTTTTAAGTTCTAGAGTTTTATCTAGTAGTTTGACTGATGGTCAAACTGCAGCCACTTTACAAGGTCAAAACATTACAATTAATATTGATACAGTTGCAAATGTTACCACGGTTTCTATTACTGATGCTAACACAACAACATCTGATTCTGAAATTGGAGCAAGAGACATTAAATGTACAAATGGTATAATTCACAGAATAAATAAGGTTTTATTACCTAATTAAGGAAACTAAAATTAAATAATATTTATATAAAAAGGGTTGTCTTTAATTAGTCAATCCTTTTTTTATGGATCCAATTCACTGCCCTACCATCATACCCTTTAACAGTATCTATTATTACATTTTCAAAAAATCCTTATCCAAAAACTTGCAATGCCCTTTCGGTTGTTGCGCCTTTGGATTCTACCTTTTTTATCCATTCTTCGTTGGATAACGAATATCTATTTTGGATAGCAACAAAACTATAAACGTTTGATTGAGTAATAAATTTGGCTCAAATCCGTTTAAACCTAAAACAATACTGCTTTAATTATTGAATGCATGAACTAGTCTACAATGGAGTAAAAGTCTATAGATTTGGTTTTGCAGACTAGAAGACAGTCAAATAAAATAACATTTCTGTGAAAAAAATATATAAGAATATCAATACAATATAGTAATAATCAAAAAAAAATTAAATTATTTTATAAATAATACGCAACCATTTATTGTTTTTGTAATCATTAATGAAATTTAAAAAAATAATTAATCATTTAAAAACAAAAAACAATGAAAAAATTTTCAAAAATTATCGGAATTGCATTATTATCTTTAACTATTTTCTCATGTAGTGATGATGACAACAACACTCCTGCACAACAAACAATTACAGACATTGCTGTAGCAAATCCAGATTTATCAATTTTGGTTACTGCACTTACCCGTACTAATCTAGCTGGCACTTTAGATGGTTCAGGGCAATATACTGTTTTTGCTCCAACAAATGCTGCGTTTACTACATTTTTCACTTCGCTTGGTGCTAATGTTACTGTGAATAATGTTGATGTAAATGTTCTTAAAGCCATTTTATTAAACCATGTTATTGGTTCAGAGATAAAGAGCACTGTTATCCCTTCAGCAACGTATGCTTCTACATTATCACCAATAAACGCAACTACCAATGCACCAACTATTACTATGTTTGTTCAAAAAGCTGGAGCAACTGTAACACTTAACGGTGGTATTGACAGCAAAGGAGCGGTGGTTACCACTGCCGATGTGGATGCCAGTAATGGAGTTATTCATATTGTTAATAGAGTTATTCAAATTCCAACGTTGGTTGATCATGTAGTAGATAATCCAGAATTTGATACTTTACAGGCAGTGGTAACAAGCACAAGTGGAGCTTTCGGAGATCAAAGTGCTGTTCTTAATGCTTTAAATGGTTTAACTGCTACTGCTCCAGGAACTTTATTTGCGCCAAACAACGCAGCTTTTACGGCTGCTACTACCGGAAATGGTTTTTTAACTGGTAGTGCAGTTACAGCAGCTAACGTGACAAGAGTATTGCAGTATCATGTTTTAGATGGTATAGCTGGAAATGTTCGTTCGTCAGCAATTACAACTACCTTACAAAATTTGCCAACACGAGCTATGATGCCACAATTAAATGTGGGAGTGCAATTAAATCCTACTGCTAAAATAAAAGATACTCAAAATATTGTTGCTGATATAATATTAGTTGATGTACAAGGATCTAATGGAGTAATACATGGAGTAAATAAAGTGTTACGTCCATTTTAAATTAAAACATTGCTATGAAAAAGAGAGAAGCGCAGTTAAAACTGCGCTTTTTTAATTTTTTAAATTGAAGAATCTTTTATTTCTTTTTCTTTTGCAATTGCTTTTGAGCTTCGGCTTGTTCCATCATTTCTCTCATTTTTCTTTGGAATTTGCTTTCGGTTTTTGGTTTCGTTTTATTCTCCTGAATTTGAGCATGAATTTTATCGCTATTGATAAAATATCTTTTGATTACAATCATGATTCCAATAGTAATCAAATTGGAAATAAAGTTGTATAAACTCAATCCTGATCCATAATTATTGAAGAACAACAACATCATGATTGGGGAAAGATAAATCATTATTTTCATGATTTTTGCCATATCTGGCATTCCTTCTTGTTGTGGTTGCGCCATCATTTGATCACCCGAGGTCATTTTCATATAAAAGAAAATGGCTATGGAAGCTAATATTGGAAACAAGCTGATATGATCTCCATAAACAGGAATATGAAATGGCAATTTGTATATTTCATCAAAAGAAGACAAATCATCAGCCCAAAGGAATCCTTTTTGTCTTAGCTCAATAGCTGATGGAAAAAACTGAAACGAAGCATACATAAACGGAATTTGTATCAATGCTGGAACACAACCAGCCATGGGATTCACACCCGCTTTGTTGTATAATTTCATTGTTTCCTGTTGTTTTTTCATTGGGTCTTTTGAAAATTTTTCGCCAATTTCGGTAATCTCAGGACGTAAAACTTTCATTTTGGCTTGAGATAAAAACGACTTGAAAGTGATAGGAGACATGGCTATTTTAATCAAAATAGTAAAAATAATAATGGCTATTCCTAATCCCATAAACGAACTTAAAAAACCAAAAAGCGGCACAAAAATGAATTTATTAATCCAACCAAAAATTCCCCAACCCAGTGGAACAATTTCTTCTATATTTTTATCGTACTTATTTAAAATTCTATAATCTGTTGGACCTAAATACCAATTCATTTTATAATCCAACTCACCATTTTTAAATGCTAAAGGCAAAGTTGACTTAAAATTTTTGGTAAAAACCGTATCAATTTTTTCGTCATTTACCAAATCTGTAGAACTCAATTTTACATTTTCTATAGGTGTTTGAGATAAAAGAATGGAACTGAAAAAATGTTGTTTGTAAGCAATAAAAGTTGCCTTTTCAAGCGTTTCATCTTCTTGTTTGCCCAGACCTGCATAATCCACTTTTCCTTCATTTTCAAAATAAATTTCAGCATAACGATTTTCATACGATATACTTTTTTCGTTGCGATAGGTTTTCAAATCCCATTGCAAATCGGCAACATTTGAGGTGTTTAATGTCGAATTCAATGCTTGTGATTGAATATCAAAATCGAGCATATACTCCTTTGGTTTCAATACATATTTATATTCCAAATAGGAATTTGCTCCCGCTTTTAATTTCATTGACAAAATTTGATTTTCTCCAACTTTTGAAACTGTTGGCTCAAAAAACAAATCTTTAGTATTCAAAACTCTGTTGTCTTTGGTTTGCAATTGCAAATTAAAATTAACGTTGTTGTTTTTGATCAACGCAACTAACTCATTAGAATTTTTATCAATTTTTTTATAATTTTTTAAAGTCGCCTCAGCAATAAAACCTCCTTTATTGGCGATTTTTAACTTTATAAATTCATTTTCAATAGTAGTAAAATCTTCTTTGGCAGAAGGCAAAGTAGCTGAGTAGGCAAAACTTCCTAAAGTTTCTTGCAACTTTAGAACTTTATCTGAATCTGCAACCGTTGTATCTTTAATGGTGTTGGCAACTTCTTTGGTTGTTGCTGCTTTTGCTTTTTTATCTGCGGCGATTTCTGTTTTGGCTTTAGCTTGTTCCTTTACTTCATTTTCTCTATTGTTATACATCATCCAAAGGATAATTACGAAGATTAAAGCAAAACCTATAATCGAATTTAAATCAAATTTCTTTTGTTCCATTAGTATGTATTTAAGCTGTAAGCAATAAGCATTATTTTTTATGTTTTACCATTGCGGCCACAAAGCTAACAAAAATTGGGTGAGGATTGGCAACAGTACTTTTATATTCTGGATGGTATTGTACACCTATGAAAAATGGATGATTCTTTAATTCAATAATCTCTACTAATCCAGTATCTGGATTAATTCCAGATGCTAGTAAACCAGCGTCTTCTAGTTGTTTTCTATAGGCATTATTATATTCATACCGATGACGGTGACGTTCATTTATTTGTAATTCTCCATAAATTTGGTGTGCCAAAGTTCCTTCCTTTATATCACATTTCCAGGCACCAAGTCGCATGGTTCCACCTTTGTCAGTAATCGTTTTTTGATCTTCCATCAAAGCAATGACAGGATGGGAAGTTTCCTCATTCATCTCTGTAGAGTTGGCATCTTTTAATCCTAAAACATTTCTGGAATATTCAATAACTGCCATTTGCATTCCTAAACAAATTCCGAAAAACGGAATGTTTTTTTCACGTGCATAACGAACTGTTTCTATTTTACCCTCAATCCCACGACCACCAAATCCGGGCGCAACAATAATTCCATCCAATCCTTGTAATTGCTGGGCAGCATTGGTTTCATCTAAATATTCAGAATGAATGCTGATGATATTTACTTTTGTTTGATTGGCTGCACCAGCATGTATAAATGATTCTAAGATAGATTTATAAGAATCTTGCAATTCAACATATTTTCCAACCAATCCAACATTTACTGTATGTTTTGGATGTTTTAATCGATGCAGAAAAGTATTCCAGTTTTTCAAATCGGGTGCAGCTTTCTTAGGGAGATTTAACTTCTTCAACGCTACAATGTCTAAACCTTCCTCTAGCATCAGATTGGGCACTTCATAAATCGTTGAAGCATCAATAGATTGAATAACCGCTTCACGTTTTACATTGCAAAACAGCGCCAATTTTTGACGCAATTCATCCGATATTTCATGTTCGGTTCTACAAACTAAAATATCCGCTTTTATTCCGCTTTCCATCAAGGTTTTCACAGAATGTTGTGTGGGTTTTGTTTTCAATTCTCCAGCAGCAGCAAGATAGGGAACTAAAGTTAAATGAATTACAATTCCGTTGCCTTCGCCTAACTCCCAGACCAACTGACGAACAGATTCAATATAGGGTAATGATTCAATATCCCCCACTGTTCCACCAATTTCAGTAATCACAATATCAAAATCACCTGATTTTCCAAGCAATTGCATACGTTCTTTAATTTCATTGGTGATATGAGGAATCACTTGAACGGTTTTGCCAAGGAATTCTCCTCTTCTTTCTTTTTCAATTACCGAAAGATACACTCTTCCTGTAGTAACATTGTTGGCTTGTGAAGTAGGCACATTCAAGAATCTTTCATAATGACCTAAATCCAAATCGGTTTCGGCTCCATCATCGGTTACATAACATTCGCCGTGCTCATAGGGATTCAACGTTCCAGGATCGACATTGATGTATGGATCAAATTTTTGAATCGTAGTTCGATACCCTCTTGCCTGCAATAATTTTGCTAAAGATGCCGCGATAATTCCTTTTCCTAAGGAAGAAGTCACACCGCCAGTAACAAAAATGTATTTGGTTTGATTCATTGTATTGTTTGTGTGTTGTGTTGTAGTTGTTGTAAAAAACGAGGCAAAAGTAAGAATTTAAAATGGATTATTGAATTATTAGATTGTTGGATTATTAGAAAAAATGGATGTAAATCTAGTAATCTAAAAGTCTAGCAATCTAATAATCTCTCTCAGGATATTGCTTTTTGATATTGTGAACCAACTCTTCTAAACCGTTTAATTTGAGTTCATAAACCAATTGCAATTGCTCGCCGAGTTGTCCTTTTGGAAAGCCTTTATTGCTATACCAAACTACATAGTATTCTGGTAAATCGATAAGATAATACCCTTCATATTTGCCGAAAGGCATTTTGGTGTGAGCTAATTTGATGAGAAGTTGTTGTTGGTCGTTCATTGAAGAGGTTGCGAGTTTCGAGTTTCGGGTTTCAGGTTATGTTTATTTTGTTTTTAATAATGATTAATGTTCTTTAATAAATCACTTTCATTATTTTATTAAAACAATTACTTTATACTGTTTGAAATTCAAAAATCTTAAACTCGAAACTCGGAACTCGCAACCTATTCCTTCCAATTAAAAACAATTTCCCTTTTGATATCAGGATGCAAACTGAAATGAACTGGACAAGTCAGTGCAGTTCGTTCTAAAATAGTTTTCGTTTTTTCATCGGCTTTCAAATTCATATTGAAAATCACATGAATTTCAGAAATTCGTCGTGGTTCGGCAGCCATCACTTTAGTTACCTCTGCTGTTGAACCTGAGAAATCTACATTCATTTCATTTGCCTTGATACCCATTACGGTAAACATACAACTAGCCAAACCATTGGCAACAGTATCCGTTGGAGAGAATGCTTCTCCTTTGCCATTATTGTCAAGAGGTGCATCCGAAATAATTTCGCTTCCCGATTGCAAATGAATAGAAGATGTTCTTAAATCTCCGAGATACGTTACTTTTGAAGTTGCCATTATAATGCTTCTTTTATGGTTAAATCGGTATCGTAATAGAGAATATAAATTCCTTGATTTGAATAACCATAGGTTGTGTTTTGAACATAATCAAATTTATTTTCGATTTGCTCTGATGAAGAAGTTTGAACTGTTTCTTCAAAAGTTTTATCTTGTGACAAACGAAGTAAAGTATCAAATGTCACATCAAAACCCCTGATAGCATATTGATTAGGTAATATTTTATTTATTTTTTTATACTTACGATCAAACTGATTTGCTTCATCGGTTTCATTTGGTCGAGAGAGGGAAGGATATAATAATTTAAGTTTAGTCAATCTTATCAAAGAAATTTCTTCAAAATCTAGTGTTTCATTAGGTTCCATAATCACCATTTGAACCTGATATTCCTTTTGAAGAGCAAGCATTGCTGAAGTTGAAGACAATATCATACCTGTGCTTTCTGAAGCAATAATGACATAATTCATTTTGTCTTTTAGCAAATGTATTTTCAAACTATCGGCGACAAAAGAGTTTTTTGCGCCTAGCCCAACAAGCTTAGTATCCTTATGATTATCTTGAATATACTGTTTAATACTTCCTTTTTTAGAATCAACTACAGCTATAATATTTCCGTCTTTAGCTCTCATGTATTCAAAAATAGAATTTCGCAGCATGTCAATGCTTGGCATGGATTGGTATAAATTGGAATATTTTTTCCCAATTTCTTTTGATAATGGGGAAATAACTGGCGTTTTAGTTGACTCAAGAATTTCTGCTAATTTCTCTACATTGGATTGATAAAACGGCCCAATAACTACATCCATAGCTCCCAAATTATTCTGTTGAAACAAGTTAGCAACATTGGAAGAATTCTTTGTTTCTTGAGAATCCAAAATTTTAATATCAACATTCATTCCTAGCACTCGTGCAGAGTCAATAGCCATCAAAGCACCAGAATAAAAATCTAATGTCAAATTGAGAAACTTATCTTTTTTTAATCTTGCTTGAGTAGAATTAACCGTGTCACTTTCTATTTTACTGATATTAAACGGCAAAAGTAATGCGAGTTGTTTCCTCGCATTTGTGTTTAAACTTTTCAATAAATTACCTTGTTCTTTCTTGGGGACATTGGCTTTCTGTAGCATTGGAACACGTAAAATAATTCCAATTTTAATTCCTTTTTTAAGTTCAGGATTCAATTGAATTAATTCTGATTCCGAAATACCAAAATCATTGGCAATACTTGCAATAGTTTCTTTAGGTTTGACTACATATTCTTGCAAGTATTTTTTAGTGCTTTCTGCTGCTGGTTTTACGACAACTGGAGTAATCGTTTCGCTAGTTGATGCAGCGTTACCCGAAACTACAAGTTTTAAACCTACAGGAAAATCATTAACTATTTGTGGGTTCAATCGCTCTAATTCTGAAATAGTCATGCCATATTTTTTGGAAATTCCAAATTTAGTTTCCTTAGGTTCAATGACATGATAAGTACTATTTCCCGCTGGTTTTTCAGCTTTTGGTTCACTTTTCACCACTGCTTTTGGGGTGTCCTCTGGTGCAGGAACTGGTTTTTCCAGAGGAGGTTTCTCATAAATCTCTTGACTTGCAATAGTGGAAGGAATCTTAATTGTTTGACCAAACTTTAAACCATCTTTTAACAAATCAGCGTTGGCTTCTTTTAGTGCATCAACAGTTACTCCGTATTGTCTTGAAAGACTGAATAAAGTTTCTTTAGGTTGTACTATATGAGTAGTTGGATTTGATTTAGGTTCAGCTTGTTTTGAAGTATTCGAAGTAACTACAGTTGTTGATGGTGGAATTAACAAAACACTATTCAACTGAATTCCATTTTGAGAATCTGGATTTAATTTATAAATATCATAGGGTGTTACTCTATATTTTTGAGCAATACTATTAACTGTTTCTCCAGTAGATACACTATGTTTGATGTATTTCTCTTGCTTTGCCGAAACAGTAAAGCAAAAAGAAAAAACAGTAAGCAATATTGAATAAAGAATACGATTTTTCATGTAGTTACTATTTATTGAACGTATAAAGTTAACAAATCTTTTTAATATCAATCAAGATTACTGTTTTTTTCATTAACTTTTTTATGTTAACAAAAACTATTCCCATTCAATTGTGGCGGGTGGTTTTGAGCTGATATCGTACACCACTCTATTCACTCCTTTAACTTTATTAATAATTTCATTGGAAATTTTCATCAAAAAATTATATGGTAAATGTACCCAATCGGCTGTCATTCCATCTGTAGATTCAACTGCTCTTAGCGCTACTACTTTTTCATAAGTGCGTTCATCGCCCATAACACCTACGCTGTTTACTGGCAATAAAATCGCTCCTGCTTGCCAAACGCTATCATATAATCCGTGTGATTTTAATCCTTCGATAAAAATAGAATCTACTTCTTGCAGAATTCTAACTTTCTCCGGAGTAATAGCACCCAATATTCTAATCGATAATCCTGGTCCAGGAAAAGGATGCCTTCCTAAAAGTTCAGGATCAATCCCTAAAGTTTTCCCAACTCTTCGCACTTCGTCTTTAAAAAGCATACGTAACGGTTCCACAATTTGCAGTTTCATAAAATCGGGCAAACCGCCCACATTATGATGGGATTTTATAGTGGCTGACGGTCCTTTAACCGAAACTGATTCGATTACGTCTGGATAAATTGTTCCTTGTGCCAACCATTTCACCTCTTCCAACTGGTGTGCTTCATCATCAAATACTTCTATAAAAACACGACCAATTGCTTTACGTTTCGTTTCAGGATCTTCAATTCCGTTCAGCGCTGATAGAAAACGCTCCGAAGCATCAACTCCTTTTACATTCAATCCCATGTCATTGTATTGATGCAATACATTTTCGAATTCGTTTTTGCGAAGCAAACCATTGTTAACGAATATACAATACAAGTTTTTACCAATAGCTTTATGCAATAAAACTGCTGCTACGGTAGAATCTACTCCACCAGAAAGTCCAAGAACTACTTTATCGTTTTTAACTTTTTCTTTCAACTCTTTTACACAGTCTTCCACAAAAGCATTGGGTGTAAAGTTTTGAGGAACGTGTGCAATCTTAACTAAGAAGTTTTCTAAAATCTGTTTTCCATCTGTTGAATGATATACTTCAGGATGAAACTGAATGGCATAAGTAGTTTCTCCATCGATGCGATAAGCAGCATTTTCAACATCTTTGGTACTAGCAATAAGCACTCCGTTAGTTGGTAAATGCTTAATGGTATCACTATGACTCATCCAAACTTGGCTGTTCAAAGCCACTTCATCCATAAAAACTTCGTCGTCTTTAATGAACGATAAATTCGCTCTACCATATTCACGAGTATTACTTGGTGCCACTTCGCCACCATGAAAATGTGCTAAATACTGTGCTCCATAACATACAGCTAGCAAAGGCATTTTACCACGAATTTGAGATAAATCAGGATGAGGAGCATCATCACCTCTTACAGAAAAAGGGCTACCTGACAGAATAACTGCTTTATAGGAGGATAAATCAGTTGGAAAATGATTGAAAGGAAAAATTTCGCAGAATATATTTAATTCGCGAACGCGGCGTGCAATAAGTTGGGTGTATTGCGAACCGAAATCTAAAATAAGTACGTTGTGTTGCATGTGCAAAAGTAGTATTCTCTATTGAAAATAAAAAACAATATTTTTTAGATGGCAGAGGAAATTATCCCGATTGCGCATTCTAAAACAAAAAACAACAAAAAGTAGTAAGTAGTTGCTATCGAAGCACTATGTGAATGATATAATTCTTATTTATGATTATACAAGGTTTTAGTACGTAATTGGTAGCACCTCTGACTCGTTGTAAAAATTCATTCGCAATGAAAATAATTTCAAAATGAAAATTTCAAAAAAATGTAAGAAGCTTGTTTGGCATGTTTGATAACTTGCGAAAGCTATAGTACCGATTGCATTGCAAGTGGCAATAAAGAATGTATTAGACTGCACTGCTATTTGTGCATTGTGCTCACGTTTTGAAGTTAGATGTTCAAGATTTGGTCAAGATTTGCATGCATTATGTGCTAAAATATGCGAAATTTGTTCCGAAGAGTGTTCAAAACACGCTTCTCATCATGATTCTTGTAAAACATGTGCAGAAGCTTGTAAAAAATGTACAACTATTTGTGTAGAATATACAACAACCAAAATTTAATTTGTAAATTGTCTCAAATTAAAAGATAACCCGAGTTACAGCGGAACTGAAGAAGTCCAAAATTATTAAAAAAATGAAAATTTTCGTCATAACAACCTGCATCATTATCGGACTTCTTTTACTATTTCAAGTATATACTACCATGTCAATTAATTCAACACAAACACAGCCATACAAAGTAATTCGGGTAGAAAAAGATTTTGAAATACGATTCTATCCGGCTGCAACAATGGCAACCATTACCTCTTCTGCAAAATCCTATAAAGAGTTAGGAAGTTCTGGTTTTAGTAAATTAGCGGGGTATATTTTTGGTGGTAACAGCACCCAACAAAAAATAGCCATGACTGCTCCAGTCTATATGGATGTAAATGATACCGTTTCCTCGATGAGTTTTGTGATGCCGTCTGAATATAATAAAGACAACTTGCCTAAACCAAACAATTCGGAGGTGAAAATTGTAACTTCAGCTGACGAATATGTAGCTGCTATAACATTTGGAGGTTTTGCATCAACTCAAGACATCAATGAAAATATTGAGAAATTGGAAAATGCTTTAAAAGCAAATTCCATTTCTTATTACGGTAATTTTCGATACTTAGGGTACAATCCACCTTACCAATTATTTGGCAGGAAGAACGAAATAATCGTGAGTGTAAATAAAGATTTTAATTAAATAAATACTACTAGTTATGAAAATTTTATTCGTTTTAACGTCGCATGCTACTTTGGGAAACACCCAAGAAAAAACAGGTTTTTGGATTGAAGAATTTGCAACCCCCTATTATGTTTTAGCCGATGCAGGTGCTGAAATTACAATTGCTTCTCCAAAAGGTGGACAGCCACCAGTGGATCCAAGTAGTGAGTTGAAAGATGCGCAAACACCGTCTACCGAAAGATTTTATAAAGACTATGAACTCATTGATAAAGTGGCGCATTCATTAAAATTAAGTGATATGAAACAAGAGGATTTTGATGCTGTTTTTTATCCTGGAGGTCATGGTCTGTTATGGGATTTAGCCATTGATAAAAATTCTATTCAACTGATTGAAGGGTTTTATAATCATCAAAAACCAATTGCATTTGTTTGTCATGCGCCAGCCGCATTAGTGAATACAACAGCAGCGAATGGAGAACCAATTGTAAAAGGCAAACACCTTACTAGTTTTTCAAATTCAGAGGAAGAAGTAATTAAACTAACCCAGGTAGTGCCATTTTTACTAGAAGATGAATTAATAAAGCATGGCGCTATTTATAGTAAAGGAGCCGATTGGAGCAGTCACACCCAACAAGATGGCTTGCTAATTACCGGTCAAAACCCAGCTTCATCAGAAGCGATAGCAAAATTACTTTTAGCATCACTTCAAGAGAAAAAATAGGATTGAATTAAAATTTAAACCCTGTCAGCGTTTTGAACGCTGACAGGGTTATAAAAAAAAGCTTGTTAGCAGTTTCAATTGTTTTGCCATGCTAGTTTATACTGAGCGAAGTCGAATTACAGTCAAAGGGCATCTTGCTTTTATTTGAACCTACCGCATCTATTGTATAACCAACCTTATTTGTAGTTGATGCAAAACAATCAGTTAATAAACCACTTCTTTCTTTTGCCTTATCACTAATCCTTTTTACCTAATCACTATTCCCTTTTACAACCTGATACCTCATAATATCAATAGTCCTATCAAGCAGAGTACCATTTTCAACAAAATCAAATAAATCCATCGCCATAGCAGGTGCCAGCATCACGCCTCTTGTACCAAGTCCGTTAAGAATGTGAAGGTTTTTATAAGTAGGATGCGTTCCTATCAAAGGCCTTCTGTCTTTCACAGTAGGTCGAACACCAGCAAAATGCTCTACAATTTCAAAATCACAGGTTAGAATTTCCTTTATTCTATCAAGAAGTTCTTGTTTGCCTTTATCGGTTAATGCGTCCGTTTTGTCTTCCCAATTATAGGTTGCCCCCACTTTG
>NZ_JBKCVI010000052.1:0-4070 GCF_046317795.1 Flavobacterium sp.
TGTATCAAATAAATTCCAATAACCTTGATGAATGTGTTAAGCAATTTATATGTAAAGTTTATCAAAAGCATATATAGATATACTGCGATTTAGTAAAATTAAAGTTTAAACGAGCGTACAAGACTATTTGTATTCAGGCACTGTAGTTACTAATATTCCTGATAATTATTTTGGGTTTGGTGTTGGTGGTGCGTTAGCGGCAAGAGGATATGCAGATTTAGTTGACCACAATGATGTAATTAAAGGATATTTAAATGAAGGAGCCATGATACAATACTGGGGTAATCCTAATAATGTAACTTGGGAAAAACTTAAGAAAGCTATTAAAAACAAAATTAATAAAATTGAAGATAATAATTGGGACGGTGGGCATTCGGTTATATTTAAATCATATTCTTTCGATGCTAACGGAAATATAGAAGGATTAAATATCTACGATTATTCAGGTATTAACAGAAATTTTAAAATTAATGAAAAAATTTATAAAGGTGCTAACTTACGAGATACCAAAAAGTAAAATTATTTTTGTTCTTTTTATTTTACTTTTTTCTTGTAAAAATGAAAAAATTAAACCTATAGAAAAAGAAATTAAAACATCAGTTAAAATTATTGATTGTAATGTCACAAAAGAAATAACGGATAAAGAATTACTAAACAATACTATTGCAAAAAGTTTCAAATCTAAAAAAGATTCAATAAAACTTTATTCAATTTTTGAAAATGGTAAATTAAAACATGGTTTTGGAAAAAGAATAGTCTGTGATTATATTGAAAAAGAGAAATTATCTTCGTCTGTTGTTTATTATGTTGAGGCAAATTATTATAGAGAAATTAACGAACTCCATTTTAAAAGAGGATGTGCAGAAAAATCATTCTATATGTTGAAAGATAATTTGATAAAATGTTCAAATAAAAAAAACATTTCAAATGAATTATATAATGAGTTTTTTGATTTTATGAAAACAGGGCTTGTTTTTCTACTTGATAAAAAAAATGAAACAATTATTATTATTGAGTATAATATTTTTATCAATCCAAAGAACCATAAAGAAATAATGAAATTTATTGAATTAAATAAAAATAATTATGATGGAATTTTAGTATCCGAAGGTTATCCGAAAATTAAAATGATAAAATAAAGCCATGGACACACCAACCAAAAACCGCATAGCAAAACTAAACTCAAAAAAAGAGGTTGATTTTAATGACAAATCAGAGTTAAATAAGTTAGGCGAGTTAATTGATTATTTTAAGTTGATAAAAGCAGAATTCAAAACTTTAGATAATTATTAATTATGAGAAGAAAATTAAAAATTTTTGTCTATGTTACAATTTTTATTGTTGTATTTGTGATAATGTTTGTACCTTTTGTAAACACATCAGACGAATATCACATTTATTGTAGATATAGATTAGCTGTTTATGTTTGTTGGCCAATAGATTCAGAAGGAGAGGGATACAATGAATCTGATTCAGATACATTCATTGGCAATATCATTTTAGAGGAAAAAATTGGAGGCCCTTTAGAATATTTTGGTTTAAAAGAAATAAAAAAAGACTCTATTAATAAGTTAAAATAATAATTTTAATATATAGTTATGGACACACCAACAAAAAACCGCATCGCAAAACTTCATCCATCAGTAAGAAATGAAGTAACAGCCATCATTCAAGAATGTGATAAAGCATTAACAGGCAGAGCAACTATAAGAATCACCCAATGCTTACGAACCTTTGCAGATGCCTAAGAACATTAGACACTTGCGAAACTCAAACTGTTAAAAAATTGGTGGCAAACGATGCTAAATTAGGTATAGGAACTGCTGAAAGCGATACTAAACTTGCCGACAGAGTAACCAAGTTAGAAAGCCGAATGATTGTAAACATAGACATCAACGATGGTATAATATCGCTTACTACCAAAGGTAAAAATCGTAAAGTAGTAGCTCAAATTTCTACAGAAGATTTAAAAAGAGAATTGCAATAAATAGTTAATTTTATAAAGTGTATGAACTGGTTTTCAGTTCATACACTTTTCTAAATATCAGAAGATTATGACAAGCGAAAAATTAGCAGAATTTAGAGCCAAAGGTATGCTCCTCGACCCAAAGTTTGATAGATTGGCAAAGATTGGGGATAAGAGGAAAGAGGAGAAAGAAAAGAAAAGAATAGATCAAGAACTAAAAGGGAATACTCCTCCAAAGAAAACAGTTTGTAATTGCAAAATTCACACAAAGGCAAAAAATTTCAAAGAACTTGTTTCTTTAGTTAAAGATGCTGAAGAGATAATGATACAAAACAAACTGACCGAATTAGGAGATAGAATAAATTGCATTAGAGGAATTTATTATGGAGAAACATGGAGTATGGATTATGCACAAGAGAAAAGTGAAATGAGAAACTTAGGGTTCAGAGTATATACTGGAAACACCAAGGTTGAACACGATGCAAGAAAAATGCTAAAATGTTCAGATAATTGTAAAGGTAAACTTTTTGAGGCATTATATCAATCCCCTGAGATTATTGACAGTACTTCAAAAGTTACTGATTTTGGGCATTTAATGATTGGTTTGGACGCAAGAAGAAGTTATATTGCTAAAAATACCAACTTACCTTATGGAGGAACAGGGCTTGAAAATGCAACTTGGATTGGTGATATTGGAGGAGGAACAGGAATGTTAGCATATAAACGAACAACAGACCCAAATGTAAGAGCAAAAAAATTAGTTTTTGATAGTGACCACGATTATGGTTGCTCGGTAAATATTGAAGGAGATATTGCTGCCTATATTGTTGGTTTAAACTATAAAGATAAAGATGGATGGAAAGATATTTCTAATCCAACAGATGAGTTAGAATATATCTACAAAGGATTAGAAGATTTTTTTGACAGAAGCAAAGGATGGACATTAAGGGTTAATGCCTTCATTACTCAAATTGGAGGAGAATTAGAAAATGGCGTTCTAACAAACAAAGAAGATTTGCTTGATGATATAATTGATTCTGTTGAAGGTTTTGCTCAATTCTACATCTCTTTAAGGGCAAAAGACAAATCATATAATTATCAAAATCTTCTAAAAAGTTTTGGATACATTAAATCTTGTTCTACAGAAGTTTCAGAAATATTTTTAGAAGGTTTATTGTCATTAAGAACTCATCCAAATTCTTCAAAATATGTTGCAACTAAAGATATTAATCCAACGGTGGTTGACAATAGCACAATTGAAGATGGAATAAATAATGCCAAAATAATAATAGAAAAAATTTCAAAATCATTAGATAAACTTTTAAAATAATTATAATATGAAATGGTTTTGGAAAATTAATTATTTTTTAACCTGTTATTTATTCATAATAATAGTTCTATTTATTTTAAATATTCCTTCTGGTGAATATTATAGAAATCATAATTGGATAAAAATTATTGATAAAATATTCACTTTAGATGGTGTTGCTGTTTTTTTTAGCTTTTTTATTGAATGGGTACAAATTCCATTATGTGTTATAATATTAATATTTATGAAAGACCAAAGAACTAGATTACATTTTTTTTATATACTTTTTTTAAGCTTTTTAAGTTTGTTTAAATTCATTTCATGGTTTTTTATTGTTGGAGAAGTAACGTATAAAACAACTTAATTAAAGTTAGTTGAATTAGAATAAAAGCCTGCAGAGAACAGCCATTTCACGAAATTGCGGTGCTTGGGATTTACCCGCTCTCCGAAGTCTCCCGACTTCGTAGCAACCAGCTACGCAAAGTGTTCCATTTAAACAAAATGTTTTACTGAAAAGGCAAATGTCTCCTGACTTTGCAGCGAGGGCTTTTTCCTGAGACCAAAGTGATCTGCTTTAGTATGTTTGACCAAGTAGAAGCCGTTGACCAAATGATGGAAGCTGGAGCGTCGGGGTATTTATTAAAAAATGCTTCTCTAGTAACGCTCCTCGAAGCCATTCGACATGTAGTAAAATTTGGTACTTATTATGATTACAACGTTATTCTTAACCACCATCATACCAAAGAAACGATTATCCTGAGCACAAGAGAAAAAGAAATCTTGCGACTCGTTGCC
>NZ_JBKCVI010000053.1:0-15720 GCF_046317795.1 Flavobacterium sp.
TTATCAATATCAGTAGTTGACAATGCAGGAAAAGCAGTCATTACACTTTTATTGTATTCTTCGTAAATTTTTATCGCTTTTGCATCTCCTGATTTGATCAAGGCAGAGCTATTATTTATCCATTTGTACAACCAAGGCATATCATACTTTGCAGAAACACCTCTCAAAGCCGGACCTGTCATTTTTTTATCTAAAGCGTGACAAGCTGCACAGTTGGCATTAAATAATGCTTTCCCAGCAACAGCGTCGCCACCAGCAGTTGCAGTAGCAGCTGGAGCAGGAGTTGTAGTTGCAGGAGTTACTGCTGGTGTAGCAGGAGCAGCATTTTGAGATGATGAAGTGAAGGAAAGTGTTAGCATTAAAGCTACGCTGAAAAGTAATTCCCTTGAAATCGAATTATGGTTACCCACTTTTTTCATATAATATAATGATTATCGACTAATGTTTTTGTGGTAATACCTTAATAACATTAGAGTAAAAATCCACACTTTTTTAAAAACTTGGACAAAAATACGACTTAAGAACTATTCACAAAAACCTAAATATATCATAAATATCAATTTATATTAATTCTAAATAACGATTTGTGTTTTGATTAATTTATTAAGTTTTACATTTG
This sequence comes from Flavobacterium sp., assembly GCF_046317795.1. Classification (GTDB taxonomy): domain Bacteria; phylum Bacteroidota; class Bacteroidia; order Flavobacteriales; family Flavobacteriaceae; genus Flavobacterium. The sequence continues at coordinate 620 of NZ_JBKCVI010000053.1, forward strand.
TATTAAAATCAAATCATTATGATATATTCATTAAAAATAAAGACTGTTTTATTAGTTTCTTTTGTTTTGTTTTTTGGCAAAAAAAGCATTGCACAAGAAGGAAATATTACCATTTCTCAAGACCCAAAGTTTGAACTACTTCTTAACGAAAAAAGAAAAATTAATAGTTCAATTACCATCAATGACCGTTATAAAATTCAGATTTTTAACGGGGATAGTGAAAATTCCAAAAAGACTTTAACAAATTTCAAAAAAGAAAATAAAGGGCAAGATGGAACTATTGTGTTTAGCACACCTATATATAAAGTTTGGGTCGGCAATTTTAAAACAAGAATTGATGCGGAGAAAAACCTCAATATTTTAAAGAAAAAATACCCAAATGCGTTTTTGATAAAACCTAATAAATAGAAAAAGTCCCGATAAAATCGGGACTTTTTATTCAAATTATTTCAACTTTTTCTTCACTTCCACTTCTTGGAAAGCTTCAATTATATCGAGTTGTTCGATATCGTTGTAATTTTTGATTTGCATACCACAGTCATATCCTTTTGACACCTCTTTTACATCATCTTTAAAACGTTTTAATGTAGATAATTCACCAGTGAAAATTACGACACCTTCACGTATAATTCTGATTTTAGAGTTTTTATAGATTTTTCCATCAGTAACCATACATCCTGCAATTGAGCCCACTTTGGACACTTTGAATATTTCTCTAATTTCTGCAGTACCTGTAATTTCTTCTTTCATTTCTGGAGAAAGCATTCCTTCCATTGCATCTTTCAATTCATTAATTGCATCATAAATTATGGAATAACTTCTAATATCAATCTCTTCTTTTTGAGCTAATTGACGCGCATTACCTGCTGGACGAACGTTAAATCCAATGATAATAGCATCTGATGCAGATGCTAACATAACGTCAGTTTCTGTAATAGCTCCAACACCTTTGTGGATAATATTGATTTGGATTTCTTCCGTAGAAAGTTTTGTAAACTCACTTGATAAAGCTTCTACTGAACCATCCACATCTCCTTTGAGAATAATATTCAATTCTTTAAATTGTCCTAAAGCAATACGACGACCAATTTCAGCCAAAGTAATATGACGTTGCGTTCTAACGGATTGTTCACGCATTAATTGCAAACGTTTAGAAGCAATTTGTTTGGCTTCTCTTTCGTCTTCAAATACATTAAATTTATCTCCAGCAGTAGACGCACCATCCAAACCTAATATAGATATTGGTGTTGATGGTCCAGCTTCTTTAACGTTATGACCTCTTTCGTCATGCATGGCTTTCACTTTACCATGATTCTTTCCAGCCAATACATAATCTCCAACTTTTAAGGTTCCCGATTGAACCAATATAGTAGAAACATAACCTCTTCCTTTATCCAATTGTGCTTCAACAACAGTACCTACAGCTGGTTTGTTTGGGTTGGCTTTTAAGTCGAGAATTTCTGCTTCAAGCAGAACTTTTTCTAATAATTCTTTAACACCAGTTCCTTTTTTGGCAGAAATATCATGAGACTGGTATTTTCCACCCCAATCTTCAACCAATAAATTCATAGCGGCTAATTTCTCCTTAATTTTTTCAGGATTAGCACCTTGCTTGTCGATTTTATTAATAGCAAATATCATGGGAACATTTGCCGCTTGCGCATGGCTAATAGCTTCTTTTGTTTGTGGCATGATGTCATCATCTGCCGCTACAACAATTATAGCAATATCGGTTACTTGTGCTCCACGAGCACGCATAGCGGTAAACGCTTCGTGACCTGGTGTATCTAGAAAAGTAATTTTTTGACCACCTTCCAAAGTAACTGCATAAGCACCAATATGCTGTGTAATTCCACCGGACTCGCCTGCTATTACATTTTCTTTACGTATATAATCTAGCAAAGATGTTTTACCGTGGTCAACGTGACCCATTACAGTTACAATTGGCGCACGAGTAACTAAATCTTCTGGTTTATCTTCAACAACGGCTAAAGAATCTTCAATTTCAGTAGTAATAAATTCAACTTCATAACCAAACTCATCGGCAACAATAGATAATGTTTCTGCATCCAAACGTTGGTTCATGGTAACCATGATTCCTAATGACATACATGTTCCAATAACTTTGGTAATAGGTACATCCATCATGGTTGCAATTTCGCCAACGGTAACAAATTCTGTCACTTTTATTGTCTTGCTTCCCTCTTCAATGGCTTGCATTTCGTCTTCATTTCTTTGACGGTGCGTATCTCTTTTATCTCTTCTGTATTTAGCTGCTTTTGACTTATTTCCTTTGCCCTGAAGTCTTTCTAAAGTTTCTTTAATTTGGTTTTTAACCTCTTCTTCTGTTGGCTCAACTTTTTGAACTATTGCAGGACGATTTCCTTTTTGGAATCCTTGTTTAGGAACAAATTTTGATGTTCCACCTTGAGTATTTCCGCCGCTAGTAATAGCTGGTTTGTCACCTGGCTTTGGTGGGATTCTCTTTCTTTTATTTTTGTTGGCTGCGTTTTGTGTAGCTTGGGCTGTAGTTTGGCCAGCAATTGGAGTTGTTGGTTTATTCGCATCCTTTTTAAAATCTTCTTTTTTCTTTTTTGGCTTGTTAAATTGAGTTAAGTCAATCACTTGTCCTGTTAAAGTAGCACCCGATAATTTTTGATATTGAGTAGTAATTGTTTCATCAACAAGATCTTCTTCTGAAGGTTTAGCGACAGACTGTTTATCTTCATTAACTTTTGCCACTTTTTCTTTAGAATCTTTTATTGGCGATGTTTCGTTCTTTCTAACAACTTCAGATTTTTCTGGAGAAATAGCTATTTTAGCCGTTTCTTTAGAAGGAGTAATAGCGACTTTAGCTTTGAGTTCTAAATCAATTTTACCGACTTGTTTTGGGGCAGTAACAATTGCTTTTGCTTTAATTAATTCTGATTTTTGACGCTCTTCTTCAAGTCTACGCTTGTCTTCAAGTTCTTTTTCTCTTTCTAATCGAAGTGCTTCTTTTTCTTTTCTAATCTCTTCGCTTACCCCTATGGAAGCTTCTTTGTTTCCTTTGTCACCTGCAAATTGGGCACAAAGAATATTGTATACATCATCAGAAATTTTTGTGTTGGAATTGTTTTCAATGACAATTCCTTTACCTTTTAGGTAATCCACAGCTCTTTCTAAAGAAATATTTAATTCCCTTAAAACTTTGTTTATTCTAATATTTCCTTCAGACATAAAATCTTTTTAATGTTAACTTGGTTGAGAGAATGAATTAGTCTTCAAATTCATCTTTCAAAATTCGTATTACTTCTAATATGGTTTCTTCTTCCAAATCAGTTCTTCTTACTAAATCTGCTACATCTTGGTTCAAAATACTTCTAGCGGTATCCAATCCTATTTTGGCGAATTCATCTATTACCCATCCATCAATTTCATCTGAAAACTCTGTTAATTCAACATCATCTTCTTCTGCAGTAATGCCTTCACGAATTACATCTAACTCATAACCTGTTAATAAACCTGCTAATTTAATATTATGTCCTCCACGACCAATAGCTTTTGAAACTTCTTCTAATTTCAAGAATACTTCTGCTCTTTTTTTCTCTTCGTCAATTTTAACCGATGATACTTTTGCAGGACTCAATGCTCTTGTGATTAATAGTGATGCATTAGTTGTGTAATTAATAACATCAATATTTTCGTTTCCTAATTCGCGTACAATTCCGTGAATACGAGAACCTTTCATTCCTACGCAAGCCCCAACTGGGTCAATTCTATCGTCATAAGAATCAACAGCTACTTTTGCTTTTTCACCTGGAATTCTCACTACTTTTTTGATCATAATCAAACCGTCGAAAACTTCTGGAATTTCTTGTTCAAATAGTTTTTCCAAAAACATATCTGCTGTTCTCGACATAATTATCTGTGGTTTATTTCCCTTTAATTCAACGCTTTCAATAATTCCGCGAACATTATCTCCTTTTCTGAAAAAGTCCGATGGTATTTGTTTTTCCTTTGGTAAAACGATTTCATTTCCTTCATCATCTAACAAAATTACAACTCTTGGTCGAACATGATGTACTTCTGCAGTATAAATTTCGCCAATTAAGTCTTTAAATTGTTTGTAAAGATTGGTATTATCGTGCTCATGAATTTTAGAAATTAAATTTTGACGTAATGCTAAAATAGCTCTTCGTCCTAAATCAATTAATTTCACTTCTTCAGAAACCTCTTCGCCAATTTCAAAATCGGGTTCAATTTTTCTGGCATCTGTTAGGGTGATTTCTTCGTTTTCTAAATCCAAATCATCATCTGCAACGACGATTCTTCTTCTCCAAATCTCCATATCACCTTTATCAGGATTGATAATGATATCAAAATTATCGTCTGAACCGTACTTCTTTTTTAATGCGTTTCTAAAAACATCCTCCAAAATCGCCATAAGCGTTACTCGATCAATAAGTTTGTCGTCTTTAAACTCTGAAAATGACTCGATTAATGCAATATTTTCCATGCTTAATTTAATTAAATATTATAATAACAATTGCTTCTTTTATTTCTGAAAAAGGAATTTCTAGTTTGTGTTCCACGGTCTCTTTTCCTTTTCCTATTTTTTTTTGTTGTCTAGCTGTCCAAGATAGCACTATGCTTTCATTTGAAACTTGTTCTAGTATTGCCTCTATAGTTTCCTTAGCTGTTTTAACCTGTAAAGTTCTTCCAATATTTTTGTGATATTGTCTAAGAAGCTTTAATGGAGTTGTAACTCCCGCCGAAGCTACTTCTAACGAAAAATCTTGTTCTTCCCGATCTAAATTGTTTTCAATTAACCGACTGATATCAATACAATCTTGCAAAACTACCCCATTATCTCCATCCAAAGTTACAGTAATTTTATAACTATCAGAAATTGTAACATCTACAATAAACAATGACGGTTTCTCTGACAATCCTTCTTCTAATATAGCCGTTACTTTCTCTTTAAATGTCATAGTTGTATAAAAAGAGGGAAGCATTGCTTCCCTCATTATTTAATTTGAATGGTAAATAACGGTGCAAATATAGTTATTTTTTTATAAATCAAAAAATCATTGTAGATTCAAAAAAAAATAATACCTTTATTGTGTTAAAAATTTACAACCCAAAATTTACTTTTATATTATGAAAAAAATTTTAGTCCCAACAGACTTTTCAGATTATGCTGGTTATGCATTAAAAGTGGCTGCACAAATCGCAAAAAAAAATAATGGAGAAATCATGCTTCTCCATATGTTAGAATTACCGCATCAAGGAAGTGATGCTATAGGAAGTGGTCATGATATTCCAGAAATTATGCTTTTTAAAAATGCGGCTATCAAAAGGTTAGAAGATTTAATGGATGACGAATGTTTAGAAAACATTAAAGTTTCTGAAATAATCCAATTCGAATTAGCATTCGATGGCATTATGAATATTAGCAAAAAAAATGATGTTGATTTAATTGTTATGGGTTCTCACGGCGCAAGTGGATTTAAAGAAATGTTTATTGGTTCCAATGCTGAAAAAGTTGTTCGTTTTTCAGAAATACCAGTACTTGTGGTTAAAAAAGACGAAGCAAATTTCGATATTAATAAGTTTGTTTTTGCATCAGATTTTACAGACGAAATTAAAAAACCTTTCGCCAAAGTTGTTGATTTTGCAAATAAATTAGATGCGGAATTGCATTTGGTTATGATCAATACTCCGAGTAGTTTTAAACCTACTCACGTTGCACAAGAAATAATGAATGGCTTTATTTCAAATTTTCCAGTCAACAAATTTTCTACACATATATATAATGATGTCAATGTGGAAAGTGGTATTTTAAATTTTGCAAATTATGTTAAGGCAGATTTAATTGGAATGAGCACTCACGGCAGAAAAGGACTTTCCCATTTCTTTAATGGAAGCATAAGCGAAGATTTAGTAAACCATTCTGCTAGACCTGTCGTTACCTTTAAAATTTAAAAGGAAAAGTTATAGAATCAAAAAAGTCCCGATTAAAACGGGACTTTTTTGTTGGTCTACTAGGACTCGAACCTAGAAAGACTGCACCAAAAACAGTTGTGTTACCATTACACCATAGACCAGTTTACTACATAAAGCAATGTTACATGCGGAGTTCCTTGAATCTGCCGTTTTGCTCAATGCGAGTGCAAATTTAGCAGAAATTTTATTTTACACAAACAAATATGATAAAAAATAAAAAACAAGTTCATAACATTCCTTATTTATTTCATAATAAACTTAAATTTATTTCGTTATCAGTTTGAGAAAATTTTCTTAATGCAGGTTTACTTGCTTTAAAAAAAATAGTTTCTTTGTAGCATCAAAATAAAAACCTTTTATATCATAATTATATGATGAATTTCAACTTTAATAAATGGAACACCATCTTAGGATGGACAACATTTGCAATTGCTTTAATCACTTATTCGTTAACCGTTGAACCCACTATGAGTTTTTGGGATTGTGGCGAATATATTTCAACCGCTGCAAAACTCGAAGTGGGCCATCCACCTGGTGCGCCTTTGTATCAAATGCTTGGCGCTTTCTTTGCCATGTTTTCTTTTGGAAACAATGAAATGGTTGCCTTGATGGTTAACATGATGTCCGTTTTCTCAAGTGCATTTACCATATTATTTATGTTTTGGTCTTCTTCTATTTTGTTACGAAAAATTGTTTCTTCTTATACTGAAATGGACAGAAACAAAGCCGTTGTTATTCTTGGCAGTTCATTTGTTGGCTCTTTAGCATTTACATTTTCGGATAGTTTTTGGTCAAGTGCAGTGGAAGCCGAAGTGTATGCCATGGCGTCCTTATTTATAGCCATACTGTTTTGGCTTGGATTGCGCTGGGAAGAAGATATGCATACCCCAAAAGGAAACCGTTGGTTATTGCTAATTTCCTTAGTTATTGGTCTTTCGTTTGGAGTTCATTTTATGGCATTATTAACCATTCCCGCCATAGGGTTTTTATATTTTTTCAAAAATTACAAAACCGTTACTATAAAAAATTTCATTATTGCTAATATTATAATTGTTGCCGTTTTACTTTTTATTTTCAAGTTATTATTGCCTTACACGTTGGCCTTCTTCGGAAAAATGGAAATTTTTATGGTAAACAGTTTTGGTTTGCCTTTTAATTCGGGAACCATTTTTGCAATACTATTAATTATTACTTTTTTCTATTTTGGATTAAAATACACTCGAGAGAAAGGACATCCTTTTTATAATACTGTTTTATTGTGTGTGCTTTTTGTTTTAATAGGTTTCTCCACCTGGATGATGTTGCCTATTCGTGCCAATGCGAATGTAGTGATTAATGAAAATAAACCCTCGGATGCTGCCGAAGTTTTAGCGTATTACAACCGCGAACAATATGGTGTAAATCCTTTGTTTTATGGGCCACAATATACCGATGCATTTGCTGGATTGGATAAAGACGAACCTTATCTTGACGAAGCACCCAACTACGAAAGAGATTATAAAACTGGAAAATATGTTATTGTAAACAACTACAAAAATGCCGAACAAAATAGTGATGATAAGCATAAAGCTATTCTTCCAAGGTTATGGTACAGCCAAGACGAGAACATTATGCAAAATTACATGGAGTTCATAGGTGCTCCAAAGTTTAAACTGAACCAAGAGTATCCCTATGAAGAAGATTTAGCCCAATATGGAGTTGACATAGATAGCTTGGGTGAAGAGCAGGTTGCCATGGCGGTTGGACAATTGAAAGAAGAAATGCAAAAAAATATTAACGAATTCAAAACAGCTTATGCTCAAAAAGATATTGATAATGAAGGATATATTTCTTTCCTGAAAAAATACAGCGATTATATAATTGTTGAAAAACCTTCCACTTGGGACAATATCAGCTTTATGTTTGAATACCAATTTGGTTATATGTATGGCAGGTATTTATTTTGGAATTTTGTGGGAAAACAAAACGACATTCAGGGAAAATATGATAACTTGGATGGCAACTGGATTAGTGGAATTAAATTTATTGATGAAATCCATTTGGGCAAAGGAACGCAAGAAAACCTACCTGATGATGTCAAAAGCAACAAAGGAAGAAACGTGTATTACTTCTTGCCGTTTATCATCGGCTTAATTGGTTTGATGTATCATGCACAAAGGGATTTAAAGAGTTTTTATGTTTTATTAGTATTGTTTTTATTTACCAGTATTGCATTAAAAGTTTTCTTAAACGAAAGACCTTTTGAACCCCGCGAAAGAGATTATGCTCTTGTGGGTTCGTTTTATGTGTTTGCCATTTGGATTGGTTTTGGGGTGTATGCTATTTATGAAATAGTGACGGGTTATATTAAATCAAAATTAGTTGGGCCAATTGTAATTGGAGCTTGTCTTCTGGCTTCACCTATTTTAATGGCCACTCAAAACTGGGACGATCATACTCGTGCCAATAGATATACTGCAACTGCGATGGCTAAAAATTATCTCGAATCCTGTGAGCCAAATGCTATTCTTTTTACCATTGGCGATAACGATACGTTCCCACTGTGGTATGCTCAAGAGATTGAAGGTTTTAGGACAGATGTAAAAATTGTAAACACAAGTCTTTTCATGACCGATTGGTATATAGATCAAATGAAATTTAAAACCTATAAATCTGATGGATTGCCTATTTCTTTTACCCATAATGAATATGTAGGTGATAAATTAGATTATGTAGCGCATATCCCAAAAACAGAAGCACGATGGGATATTAAAGATTTGATTGCATTTATTAAAAATCCTCAATCAACAGTTGATTTACAAAACGGACAAACCATCCATTTTTATCCTACCAATAAAATCAGAATTCCAGTTGATAAAAACGCCGTTATTAAAAATAAAGTGGTAAGCTCAATTTATAATGATTCTATTGTTCCTTTTATCGATTTAGATGTTAAAGGAAGTGCAATGTATAAAAACCGATTAATGATGTTGGATGTTTTAGCCAATAACAATTGGAAAAGACCGATATATTTTACAGGTGGAAGTTTTGGCGATGACGATTACTTATGGATGAAAGATTACCTACAATTGGATGGATTGGTTTATAAGTTGGTTCCTATTAAAACTCCCGTTGACAAAGAAAATAGATTTGATATGGGTCAAATTGATAGTGATAAAATGTATGACTTAGTGATGAAATGGGAATGGGGTAACGGTGATTTAACCACTATTTACCATGATCCAGAAACTAGAAAAAACAGTATTTCCTATAGAACCAACATGGCAAGATTGATGGAACAGTTAATCAATGAAGGGAAAATCGATAAAGCTAAAAAAATTATCGATTTGGCTTTGACCAAAATGCCAATGGATTATTATGGTTATTATACTATGGTAGAACCTTTTGCTGGTGGCTATTATGAAGTGGGCGAAAAAGCAAAAGCCAGACAATTACTAGAAAGATTAATGACCAAATACAAACAAAATTTAACCTATTACTCGGGCATTCAGCCTTCTATCCAAAACGGAATTGCATCTGATATTATTACTGATATTGAACGTTATAGAAGTTTATTGACTGTAATGAAAGACCGTGGTGATGTTGAATTTTATAACAAAAATAAACCCGTTTTCAATTCCTTTGTGCAACGATTCACTCGTTTTGGAAGAGATTTAGAATAATTTCATCTTATAAATAAAAGGTGTGCCAAATTAGAATTTTCTAATTGGCACATTTTTTTAATATTATCTTTACGAAATGAGTTTTTGGGTCAAGACAAATCGTATTATTAAGTGGATTTTTCCAAACTATGTTTGGAATATTCCGAATGATGAGCAAAAAGTATTTCTCACTTTTGACGATGGTCCAACGCCTGAAATTACCGAATGGGTTTTAGAGCAATTGAAGAAATACAATGCCAAAGCTACTTTTTTTTGCATTGGAAACAATATTGAAAAATATCCTGAAATTTTCCAAAAAACTATTGCAGAAGGACATGCTATTGGCAATCATACTTTCGATCACCTGAATGGTTGGAAAACATCAACAGAAGAATACATTGAAAATGCAAAGTTATACGAAACCCAAAACCCGAAACTCGTAACTCGAAACCTTTTTCGTCCTCCTTACGGAAAAATAAAACCTTCCCAATCAAAAATATTACGAAAATTAGGATACAAAATAATTATGTGGGATGTGTTGAGCCGAGATTATGACCAAAGTATTTCTGCAGCACAATGTTTGGAAAATGTTTTATCCAACATTGAAACAGGTAGCATCATCGTGTTTCACGACAGTGTTAAAGCGGAACATAACTTAAAATATGTTTTGCCTAAAACGCTAGAGTTCTTAAAAGAAAAAGGGTTTATTTGTGATAAAATTGACTAAAGCTGCTCTTGAACCAAGCCAATAATTGTGTTAGCATCCAACTCGCCAGATTGTCTCCAAACCATGTTGCCTTCTTTGTAAATCATCAAGGTAGGCAATCCTTTGATACGCAATGCATCTGCCAATTCTTGATTTTTATCTACATCAATTTTTATCACTTTTGCTTTATCACCAAGCGCTGCTGCTACATCTCTAATAACAGGATGCATGGACACGGAAGATTCGTTCCACTCTGTGTAAAAATCAATTAACACAGGTACTTGAGCATTGATTAATTCTCCAAATTTTGACATAAAACCAAAACGTTTTTATTTTCTTTTAGCAATTAAAAAGAACTATTAAACCACAAATGTAGCATTTTTAACTAATTATGCTACTTTTTCACCTTTTTTTAGTTCAAATACAGTAATTTCAGGCCAAATACCTACTCTACCAGGGTAAGCATGAAACCCAAGACCTCTATTTACATAAATATACCTACCTAAATTTTCATATAAACCCGCCCATTGTTTGTAAACGTATTGCACAGGACTCCAACTTATAATCCCCGGAATTTCTATCCCAAATTGCAATCCGTGTGTGTGTCCCGAAAGGGTCAACTGAAAATGTTTATCGTCATGTTTCACTTCATATTCCCAATGACTTGGGTCGTGACTCATCAAGATTTTAAAATCTTCCTTGGTTAATCCTTGTGAAGCTTTGTTCAAATCGCCTGCTTGTTTGAAATTTTTCCCCCAATTTTCAACACCAACAATGGCTATTTCACTTTCGCCTTTTTTAATTTTTTTATGTTGGTTTAACAATAAATCAAAACCTATTTGTCCATACAAAGCTTTTATAGCTTCAAAATTTTCATCTTTTGACGCTTGTGATGGCCATTCAACATATTCTCCATAATCGTGGTTTCCTAAAACGGCGTATTTACCAAACTTATGGTTATCCATTTTATTGAAAATTTCTATCCACGGATGCATTTCTGTAGCATGTGTATTGACAATGTCGCCAGTAAACAACATCAAATCGGTCTTATTTTCATTTATCAAATCAATGGCATGTTGTATTTTCTCGGAATCATCAAAACTACCGCTATGCACATCCGAGATTTGAGTAATCGTAAATCCGTCAAAATCATCGGGCAAATCAGGAAAAAAGAGCGTTTGTTTTAGTACTCTGAAGTTATATTTCCCTTTGGTCATTCCATAGATTAGAGATGTAAAAGGAATTGCCGCAATGACTAAAGCAACTTGACTCACGAATTTTCTTCTACTAGGTAAAAAATTTCCGTTGTCGTTATCTCCCATAAAATGAGTAACCGTTCCCGAAAAAACTCTGAAAACATCTTCCATCAACATGAAAAATGTTAAAATGATTTTTGGAATAAACAACAACAAGAGTAAACCTAATGTCAAAAGTGTTTTGCTGTTTTGCCCAACTCTTCGGTCAAATTGTGAGAATTGGTAAGAAATATAAATGAGAGCCAATAATGAAATAAGCTGATAGCCAACTAAAACCCATCTTACTTTGGTTATGGTTCGAAAAGCTTGAAAGGCATAAATTTCAATTATAGCAACAAAAAATAGGAAGAAAATCCAACGAAACATCTATTTAATTTTTTTTGCAAAATAACGAATAAACATCTATGCTTTAGTTGATATTAAAGATATTTTAACAATGATTTACAAAGTAACAATTCTAACTTTATCATTTGTAACTACAACAAAGTTATTTTGTAAACTATCTGAATAATTTTGAATAAGTTTATTTAAAACTTCAATTCTTTTTTTGAAAATATTTGGTTCACATCGAAGTAGAATGATACCATTATGTACTTTTTGATTTCTAAAAACCATTTCGCCAAAATCTTTATCGGAAGTAATAAGAATATAATCCTCATTTTGACATTTCTCAATAATTTCATCATCGGAGACACCACGCCATTGTTCAAAAACAGAAAAAACTTCATGTTTTTCACTTTTCAACCAATCAGCAACAGAAGTTCCTGTTCACTCATCAACTAAAAAACGCATTTAAGAAGCAACTTTATCTAAATCTAAGGTAGTAGTTTTTTCAAGAATATTTTCAGCATATCGCAAACATGCTAAAATTTCTTCCTTTTTTAAACCTTTATATTCAAAAAGTATTTCATCAATAGAAATTCCTTGAGCTAACATAGAAATAACGTGCTCAACAGCAATTCTTGTTCCTACAATTACAGGTTTACCAAGCATTATTTTTGGATTAATTTCAATAAATTCCATAATGATTATTTTAATTTCATTTCAAAGATAATAATTTTAAAAACGAATTAATCACTTTTAAAAAAAATCCCAGATTAGTTGTTTATTTTTACACTAAAATTTTATTTATATGTCAACTCAAAAACGCCTTTACCTTCTTGATGCTTATGCCCTTATTTTTCGTGGTTATTTCGCCTTTATAAAAAACCCAAGAATCAATTCTAAAGGAATGGATACTTCGGCCATTATGGGATTTATGAATGCCTTAATGGATGTTATCAAAAGGGAAAAACCCGATCATTTAGCGGTTGCTTTTGATAAAGGCGGTAGCGATTATCGGTATGAAATGTATCAAGAATACAAAGCGCATCGCGATGAAACTCCAGAAGCCATAAAAATCGCCGTCCCTTATATTCAAGAATTACTAAAAGCGATGCACATTCCAATTATTGAAAAAGCGGGTTATGAAGCCGATGACTTAATTGGAACCTTGGCAAAGCAAGCCGAAAAAGAAAACTTTAAGGTATACATGGTGACGCCCGATAAAGATTTTGCGCAATTGGTTTCCGAAAATATTTTTATGTACAAACCAGCACGAATGGGTAATGACATTGAAATTTGGGGAATTCCAGAAGTGTTGGCCAAATTTGAAATTGAACGACCAGAACAAGTGATAGACTTCCTAGGAATGATGGGTGATACTGCTGATAATATTCCTGGTTTACCTGGCGTTGGCGAAGTAACTGCCAAGAAACTATTGAAGGAATTTGGTTCGATGGAAAATCTGTTGGCGAATACCGACAAGCTAAAAGGTGCTATGAAAGAAAAAATTGAAGCCAATGCCGAAAAAGGAATTCTTTCTAAAAAATTAGCCCGAATTCTGTTGGATTGTCCGGTAACTTTCAATGCAGATGATTACGAACTTTCTAAACCCGATGTCGAAAAAACAGATGCACTTTTCAACGAATTGGAGTTCCGTCAAATGAAAGCGCAGTTCGATAAATATTTTGGAACAGGAAAAGAATATGATGAGATTGATACCAATGACAATGGCAATGACAATGGCAATATCAATGACAAAAATCAAGTAAAAATAATTCCTGTTAAAAAATCTAACGAAGAGCAATTTGACTTATTTGGTTTTTATGAGGAGTCGGAGACTCCTTCCCCTTTGGGGAAAGCTGGTATGGGGTTTGCAACTTTAGAAACAACCGAACATTTTTATCAGAGTATTCAAGGCGATTTGCCTGTGAAATTATTATTGCAAAATCTAATGAACCAAACTTCGGTGTGTTTTGATACGGAAACTACCGGAATAGATGCTTTGAATGCCGAATTGGTTGGAATGTCATTTTCGTGGGAGAAAGGAAAAGGATTTTACGTTCCGTTTCCCGAAAATCAAGAAGAAGCACAGGCGTTAGTTGAAAAATTCAAGCCGTTTTTTGAAAGCGAAACCATCGAAAAAATTGGTCAAAACATCAAATACGATTTGAAAATTCTATCTCGTTATGGAATTTCTATAAAAGGAAAATTATTCGATACCATGATTGCGCATTACCTCATCAATCCTGACATGCGTCATAATATGGATGTGTTGAGTGAAACCTATTTAAAAAATGCTCCAAAATCGATTGAAACGTTAATTGGCAGGAAAGGAAAAGGTCAGCAATCGATGCGCGATGTTGCTTTGGAAGACATCAAAGAATACGCTACCGAAGATGCGGATATTACGTTTCAATTAAAACAAAATTTCAGTCCGATTTTAGACAAAGCCGAAACCAAAAAATTATTTGATGAAATCGAAATTCCACTGATTCCTGTTTTGGCTGACATGGAATTGGAGGGAATCAATCTGGATGTGCCTTATTTAAAATCGATGTCGGTTGAAATGGCGAAAGAAAGTGCCGCCTTGGAACAAAAAATTTATGAAACGGCCGGCGAAAAATTCAATTTGGCTTCTCCAAAGCAGCTCGGGGATATTTTATTTGATAAACTAAAAATAGGCGGTACCAAACAAAAGAAAACCAAAACCGGTCAATATGCCACAGGCGAAGAAGTCTTGACTTATTTGGCAAACGATAATCCCATTGTAAAAGACATACTCGAATGGCGACAAATGGTGAAATTGCAAAGCACGTATATTGATGCCTTACCCAACCAAGTGGACAAAAAAACAGGTCGCGTTCATACCGATTATATGCAAACCGTTGCGGCTACTGGACGATTGAGTTCTAATAATCCGAATTTACAAAACATTCCCATTCGAACCGAACGTGGCCGATTAATTCGAAAAGCTTTCATAGCTCGTGATGAAAATTACACGTTGCTTTCTGCCGATTATTCTCAAATTGAACTTCGAATTATCGCCGCTTTATCGGGCGAAGAAAACATGATTAAAGCGTTTCAAAACAACGAAGATATTCATAAAAGTACCGCTGCAAAAGTATTTAATGTTCCGTTAGAGGAAGTTACAAAGGAGCAAAGAAGTAATGCGAAAACTGTGAATTT
>NZ_JBKCVI010000054.1:0-4415 GCF_046317795.1 Flavobacterium sp.
AGAGAAAATAGAATTAAGAATAGTTTTCCGTGATGAAAATGAAGCATTAATGAATTTATTTTTGACCAATGGAACGAAGTCAATTCCGAAGCTAATTATTTTAGACAAAAACACTTTGGAAGTTTTAGCCGATTTTGGACCCAGACCAAAAGGGGCAAACCAATTGATTGCTGATTATAAATCGCTGCATGGAATTGTAGATGAAAATGCAAAAACCCAATTACAACTTTGGTATTTGCACGACAAAGGAATTTCAATACAAAATGAGATTTTGGATTTATTGGTTACTCTAGAGTAATTATTTTCTCAAATTTCTCAGGAGAAATGCCATTTTCAACAGAATAATCACCAATTTTTGTTCTACGCAAAGCAGACAAATATCCTCCAGAATTTAAAGCCATTCCAAAATCGTATGATAGCGAGCGTATATAGGTTCCTTTACTGCATTTTACTCTAAAATCAACTTCAGGCAAAACTATTCGTGTGATTTCAAACTCATGAATTGTTATTTTTCTTGATAAAATTTCCACTTCCTCGCCAGCACGAGCATGTTCGTATAAACGAATGCCATCTTTTTTGATAGCTGAAAAAACAGGTGGTTTTTGGTCAATTTCACCAACAAATTGTTTGGTAGTTTCCCGAATTAACGCTTCAGTAATATGTTCTGTTGGGAATGTTTCATTTATTTCAGTTTCCAAATCATACGATGGCGTTGTTGCACCAACGGTAAATGTTCCAGTATATTCTTTGGCTTGTCCTTGAATTTCGGTTATTTTTTTGGTAAATTTTCCAGTGCAAACAATTAGTAAACCCGTTGCTAAAGGATCTAAAGTTCCGGCATGACCAATTTTGAATTTTTTGGGAAGGTCGTATTTTCGTTTTAAAATGTACTTCAATTTATTCACCGCTTGAAACGAAGACCAATTTAGTGGTTTGTCAATCAGCAGAATTTGACCTTCTAAAATAGCTTCGGCAGTCATTAAATAACGGTTAATTTCATCACAAAGAAATGGATGATTAATATGGCTAGACCAGCAACAATTCTATAATAACCAAATATTTTGAAGCCGTGTTTTGATAAATAACCAATGAACGATTTAATGGCTAACATCGCCACAATAAACCCAACCACATTGCCAATAATTAATAAATTAATTTGGTCATCAGAAAGCACAAATCCGTCTTTGTAGTAGTCGTAACATTTTTTTACCGTAGCACCAAGCATCGTGGGAACGGCAAGGAAAAAAGAAAATTCGGCAGCGGTTGTTCTCGACAACTTTTGAGACATTCCACCAATAATGCTCGCGCCACTTCTAGAAACTCCAGGTATCATCGCCAAACATTGAAACAATCCAATTTTGAAAGCTGTACCGTAACTTATTTTTTCTGTGGTTTGAGTTTCCTGTGAGTTACTAAACCAATCATCAACTTTTAATAAAATGACACCACCAATAACCAATGAAATAGCCACAGTAATAGGATTCTCTAATAAAGCATCAATTTTTTTACCGAAAAGCAATCCAAAAATAACCGCTGGAATAAAAGCTACCAATAATTTAAAATAGAAATCTACTGTTTGAAAAAACCGTTTGAAGTATAAAACCACCACCGAAAGTATAGCGCCAAGCTGAATTACAACGGTAAATAATTTGGTAAAATACTCTTGAGCAATTCCAAAAAAGGAAGAGGCAATAATCATGTGACCTGTCGAAGAAATGGGTAAGAATTCAGTTATTCCTTCAATGATGGCAAGTATAATCGCCTGTAAATAATCCATTGTTAGGATTTAGATTTTTTAAAAATCGAATAAATTGTAATCCCAAAACCAATCAAAACAACGGTTGGTGCCAAGCGAATTCTTCTAAAACTGAATACATCTTCATTGAATACTTTTGGATCATCGCTTCCGCCACCACTCATCAGGATAAATCCTAAGACAATGACAGCAATACCAATCAATAATGTTTTGTAATTTACTTTATCAAAAAGAAAATCAGGTTTTTGCTCGTTATTTTTCATTTATGCTGAATTTATTTCAGCATCTCAGCTGAATATTATTTTTAAAATCTTTGTCTATTATCAATATTCTTTTTCAATACAAATCGTCCGTTCTCAAATTTAAAAAACGTTGGGTAGCAAAATAAGTACTCAACCAAGTAATCACCACGCTCAAAACCAAAACACCCAAAAGTACAGCAGCAATAGCGAGTTTGTCTTCTAAAATGCCAAGCATTGGAAAATTAGTTTCAATGTAAATCAGTACGCCAACCAAGACCAAAATAGCCAAACCAGCACCAATTAAACCAAGAATAACACTGGTTTTTAAAAATGGTTTTCTGATGAACGATTTTGTAGCGCCAACCATTTGCATCGTTTTGATAATAAATCGATTAGCATAAATAGATAAACGCAATGAACTATTGATTAGCAATACCGAAACCAAAGCAAAAACAATACTTATAATCAATATCCACATACTGATATTTTTCACATTGTCATTTACCAAAGTCACTAATTGTTTGTCATAAACAATGTCGGCAATCATAGGGTTTTTGCGCAAGCGAGTTTCAATTTTAGAAATTTCAAGATTGTTTACATAGTCAGCTTTCAAGTGAATATCAAAAGAATTCTGTAGCGGATTCACACCCAAAAATTGCATGAAATCTTCACCAATTACTTTTTTATGTTGCTCAGCGGCTTTTTCTTTGGATACATATTCGAAAGATTTAGCAAACTTTGCTGTTTTTAATTCGCTCGAAAAAGCTTTCATTACCATATCGTCAGCTTCGTTTTTAAAGAAAACAGTCATCGCAATTTCTTCTTTGAAATTATCGGATAAGCGTTTGGAATTGATGACAAAAAGCCCCAATATTCCCAATAAAAACAACACCAAAAAGATACTCAACACCACCGAAAAATAGGAGGTAATGACTCTGCGTTTTTGAAACTTATCAAATGATGATGACATAACAGTGATTTAAGCCGTAAAAATAATAAAGAAAATTGTTTTTCCCCTTTATAACGTACAAAGTTTTAACTTTATTGTATTTAACCGTAAATTTGTCGCTAAAATTTTTTAGAAGCAAATGGCTTGGGCTTATTTACCATTCATTTTCCCGCTTTCCGTTACAATCTTTTTCTTTTTGTTCCTTCGACAAGCTCAGGATGACAAAAAGAAAAAGGATTTCCACTGCACTCGGGGCTAAAAAACAAACGAATTGAATTTTAAACAACATCAACACAACCTTTTCAGGGTTTATCCCGAGACTTCGGGACTGAAAGGGTTACTATAAAAAAATGAAATACCATCACGAAAAAATCGAAGCCAAATGGCAAAAATTCTGGGCCGAAAACCAAACTTTTAAAGCAAATAATCCTAGCACCCCTCCTTTGGAGGGGCTGGGGGAGGCTAAACCTAAATACTATGTCCTCGATATGTTTCCTTATCCATCAGGTGCGGGCTTACACGTTGGGCATCCACTTGGCTATATAGCTTCCGATATTGTAGCGCGTTTCAAACGCCACAAAGGGTTTAATGTCTTGCATCCTATGGGATATGATAGTTTTGGATTACCAGCAGAGCAATATGCCATTCAAACAGGACAACATCCAGAAAAAACAACTCGTGAAAACATCGCTCGCTATCGGGAACAGTTAGATAAAATTGGTTTTTCTTTCGATTGGAGCAGAGAAGTGCGTACTTCCAACCCCGATTATTACAAACATACGCAGTGGATTTTTATCCAATTGTTTAATTCTTGGTACAATAAGGATACTGATAAAGCAGAAGACATTTCAACTTTAATCTCCATTTTTGAGAAAGCAGGAAATTCAACAGTCAATGCTGTTTGTGATGATAATATTGAAATATTTTTTCCTTTAGATTGGCGTTTTTATTCTGATGAAAAGAAACAACAAATCCTGTTGCAATACCGATTAACCTATTTGGCAGAAACCGAAGTCAACTGGTGTCCAGCATTGGGTACGGTTTTAGCCAATGACGAAATTGTAAACGGCGTTTCCGAGCGAGGTGGTCATCCCGTCATTCGTAAAAAAATGACCCAATGGTCGATGCGAATTTCTGCCTATGCCGAAAGATTATTGCAAGGTTTAGAAACCATCGATTGGAGTGAAAGTATTAAGGAAAGTCAACGCAACTGGATTGGAAAATCGGTTGGAGCAACAGTAAGGTTCCGAGTTCCGAGTTCCGAGTTTCAAGTTGATCAAACCTTAAACCCGAATCCCGAAACCCGAAACTCGCAACTTTTTATCGAAGTATTTACAACCCGTCCCGACACCATCTTCGGAGTAACTTTCATGACCTTAGCACCTGAACACGAATTGGTTTCCCAAATCACAACACCAGCACAAAAAGCGGCTGTTGATGCTTATATTGAAGCTACCGCAAAACGCTC
>NZ_JBKCVI010000055.1:0-7421 GCF_046317795.1 Flavobacterium sp.
GGCAGGTTCCGCCTATTGTCCTTGATTTTCTCTGATGATTCTTAATTTTTCCTTTCCACTTCCGCTTTTAAAGTATTTTTCTTTAATTCTAGCTTCAATTCTGTTGCCACATTTTTCAAAATAGATAAGTACGAAAGGAGAATAAGCCTTTGTCGTTTTATTTTTCCCTGTATTATGTTCAGATAATCGCCTTTCGATATTATCTGTTAAACCAACATAAATGTAATTTCTCTCCAAACTTGAAATAGCATAAACGTAATACATAAATGAAGTCTTTAATAAAAAAAGCTCCTCTTTTCAGAGAAGCTTTGTACCCGGAGTGGGAATCGAACCCACACACCTAAGTACACGAGTTTGAGTCGTGCGCGTCTACCAATTCCGCCATCCGGGCATTAATTGAATGGACTAATAAATACTAATTTTTAGAAAAAATTAATTAAATATAGTGCCATCCGGGCAATGGATTGGATGGTTTTATAAAGCTAATTTTTAGAAAAAATTAAATAAATAAACGCCATCCGGACAAAAAATCAACCGACTAATAAAGTCATTTGATTATTGATTATTATTAATTTGTGGGTGCAAATGTAAAAAATAAAATATCATTTTCTAAAAAAATACTCTAAAATATCCTTTCAGAGTTGGATTTAATTTCTAAATTTGCACCTCGGTAAAACGAACAACAACTAACTAACTACATTCGAGACACTTCTGCAAGGAATGAAACGGATAAAAACAACAAATTACAATGTCGCATTTAGAACCAGAAGCAAAGATATTTGCGTGTTCGCAAAGCGTCTACCTTGCTGAACAAATAGCTAAAAACTATGGCGTTCCGCTTGGTAAAGTTACGTTCTCAAGATTTAGTGATGGTGAATTTCAACCTTCTTTTGAAGAATCAATAAGAGGATTACGTGTATTTATTGTTTGCTCTACTTTTCCTAGTGCCGACAATTTAATGGAATTATTATTAATGATTGATGCTGCAAAAAGAGCATCAGCCCGACATATAACTCCTGTAATTCCGTATTTTGGTTACGCAAGACAAGACAGAAAAGACAAACCAAGAGTTCCGATTGGAGCAAAGCTAATCGCCAAACTATTGGAAACCGCTGGCGCTACTCGAATTATGACCATGGATTTGCATGCCGATCAAATTCAAGGGTTTTTTGAAAAACCAGTAGACCATTTATTTGCATCGACTATCTTTTTGCCTTATGTTAAAAGTCTTCAATTAGATAATTTAACAATTGCTTCACCTGATATGGGTGGTTCAAAAAGAGCGTATGCTTATTCTAAGTTTTTAGAATCGGATGTGGTTATTTGTTACAAGCAAAGAAAAGCTGCCAATGTGATTGATACGATGGAATTGATTGGTGAAGTGAAAGGAAGGAATGTGATTTTGGTTGACGATATGATTGATACAGGAGGAACATTGGCCAAAGCAGCTGATTTGATGATGGAAAAAGGTGCTTTGAGTGTAAGAGCTATTTGTACACATGCAATACTTTCGGGAGATGCCTATGAGAAGATTGAAAACTCTAAGCTTCTTGAATTGATAGTAACCGATTCTATTCCGTTGAAGAAAGAATCAAACAAAATTAAAGTGGTAAGTTGTGCGCCTCTTTTTGCAGAAGTAATGCATATGGTGCAACACAACAATTCCATCAGTGGAAAATTTTTAATGTAAAAAGAAAGCTGGAAGAAGGAAAAAGGAAGCTGGAAGATGGTCTAAAAGCTTTTGGCAAAGTGCGTTAGCGATTGAAGCGGCATCCTTTTTTGTAGCGTAGCGGAAAAAAAGATAGAGCGGAAAGCGCGGCGAAATCCCGATAGCTATCGGGAGAGCGCAACGCCCAGAATAAAGAATTTTTAATTATTAACTATATATATTTTACAATGAAATCGATTACGATTAAAGGATCAGAAAGAGAAAGCGTAGGCAAGGTAGCTACTAAGGCCTTACGTGATGCTGGAATGGTTCCTTGCGTTATTTACGGAGGAAGTCAACCAGTACATTTTGCAGCAGAAGAAAAAGCATTCAAAAACTTGGTTTACACTCCAAACGCCCACACGGTTGTAGTTGAGTTAAAAGATAAGTCTGCGAATGTTATTTTACAAGACATTCAGTTTCACCCTGTTTCAGACAAAATTTTACACATTGATTTTTTTGAATTAAATGAAAACAAAGAAATCATTATGGAAGTTCCTGTTAAAGTTACTGGTACTTCACCGGGTGTATTACTTGGTGGTGATTTGCGTTTAAACCAAAGAAGGTTAAAAGTGAAAGCGTTACCAAAAAATCTTCCTGATTATGTTGAAGCAAACATTTCTGAATTAGAAATGGGTAACAAATTATATGTTACTAAATTGGAAGCTAAAAATTTCAAATTGATGCACCCAGATAATACTGTTGTTGCTCAAGTGAAGATTTCACGTGCCGCTATGAAAGCCGCTCAAGAAGCAGCAAAAGCAGCAAAAGCTCCAGCAAAAGGAAAGAAAAAATAATTTTCAAACCCCTTATACAAAAAAGCATCAGTTCACGCTGGTGCTTTTTTTATGAAATCAAATTAGCTACTTTTGCCAAATGAAATGGTTAAACCGTTTATTCAAAAAAAAGAAAAATCTTGATGACTCAGAAGAAATAAAATCAGAGAGTCACGAACACCAGAAAAAACAATTTAATAAAGTGAGTAAAAAGTTTCTCATTGTAGGTCTAGGAAACATTGGTGCCGAGTATGTAAATACTAGACATAATATTGGCTTTAAAGTTTTAGATTATGTCGCTCAAAAAGAAAGCATAACTTTTGAAACGGCCAAATTGGGCACAATTACTGAATACACTATCAAAGGGAGAAAACTTATTCTCTTAAAACCCAATACCTATATGAACCTTAGCGGCAAAGCGGTTCAATATTGGATGGAAAAAGAAAATATTCCCAAAGAAAATATTTTGGTAATCACCGATGATTTAAACTTACCTTTTGGGACTATCAGAATAAAAGCGAAAGGCAGCGATGGCGGTCATAATGGATTAAAAAATATTCAATTAATTCTAAACACTACTGAATATCCTCGTTTCCGTTTTGGTATAAGCGATGAATTTAAAAAAGGGCAACAAGTAGATTATGTCCTTGGTGAATGGCATGAAGCCGAAAAAGTTAAATTAATGGAACGCTTTGTTATTGCAAAAGAAATCATAGAGTCGTTTGCCTTGGCTGGACTGAATAATACCATGAATTCATTTAACGGAAAATAATAACGGCGGGCTTTTGCTATTATTATTGTAAAGTAAAAGAATATGAAATCGCCATTAACTAGAAGTTTGCGCAAGCAAACACGTATGAGTAAAAAGGCGATACCACCTGCCTGTCGGCAGGCAGGTATGTGACCGCTAAAAAATAAAATTTACACATATGAAAAAATATTTGTTGATACCACTCGCGTTAGGGTTAACTTTTTGTAATAGTCAAAAATCTTCTGTTGCTATTAACTCCATAGATACTCTAAAATCGTGCCCTGATGATGGAAAATGCACTACAGAATTACTAAAAAACAAACGTATCGAAATCAAAAAAGACGATTTTGGTTCTATTTATTATCAAATTATTGACTCTCCAGAAACTTCAGTAATTATCTATCAATATAATCTAAACGTAGAAAAAGGTCTTCAAGATGGAAATTACAGGGAAGAAATACTATTTGAAATAAAAAATACGGATAAAAAAATAGCCCTTTCAGGAATTGATTTACAGCAAACCAAAATGCTTTTTGGAAGATTTTGTTTCTGTAAAGGACAAACTGGCTATTATAAAGTGGAACAAGGAACTCTAAATCTTATCTATAAAAAAAATGTTGTTGATTTTACATTAGATTTTACCGTTACTAAAGTGCCTCAAATTATTACAACAATTCAAACCACTATAAAATAAAAAAAGTCTTATTCTCTAAAAATAAGACTTTTTTAATAAACTGCTTTTGGTTATTTAACAATTATACGTTTCACTAACTTGTTGTCACCATTTGTAATAGAAACCAAATAAACTCCCGCTTGAATTGTATTTAAATCAATACTTTCATTAAAGTTTCCTGTATTAGAAAATTGATTTTTATAAATCTGTCTTCCTCTCATATCAAAAATAGCTACTAAAACATCATCACTATTATTTGATGTGAATTTCACTGTGAAGTTACCGCCATTTGGATTAGGATATAATGTAAAATCTTGTAAAGCATTCTCATTAACACCAAGTGTCGAACAAATATCTAAACTCCATGCGCTAATTGAACCGCCATCCAGATTAAATCCATCGGCCACCGTTAATGTCCAAGTTCCTGCAGAATTTTCTCCATTAAATGCTGATAATGGGCTATCCGGAGTTAAAGTCCCCGAAATCCCAGCAGGGTTTGGTCCGGGATTGCATATTAGAGTGGAACCCGAGTCGTCAAAAGTAGCCAATACATTAATATTCCCATTTTGAGGGTCACACTTAGCAGTAAACAATTCAACTGAAGTACCTGCTGGACTTGTTATTGTTACTGTTAAATCATTTATCCATGTATGAGGAATATTTAGATTTACATTTACATCGCTAATTATTCCACCTGAAGGAATAGTTAAAGTTGAGGTAACTGTAGGAGTTCCCGAAGCAGCAATAGCTATAGGTACATTTGTTGAAGCTACATTTCCACAATTTAAAGAACCTGTGGTAAATTTAAATACACTACTAAAAGTACCATTACCACAACTAGCATTTTTTGGTGAAACTCTCCAAAAGTAATCCGTATTTATATTTAGTCCTGTTGCTGTATAACTTGTTGATGTAACATTACCCGAACTGATAATAGTTGCAAAAGTAGTACTTGTAGCAACTTGAACATCATAAGAAGAGGCATTAGGATTTGCAGCCCAAGTAAGTGACAAAGTAGTTTGTTGATTTACAGCATTATTGACTGGCGAGGTCAAATTCATAACTGGAAAACTTGAACTAAATAAATCTAAATAAAAAGAAACCGTCTTAGTTGTTGCACCAGAAGTAGCATTAACCGTAATTGAGTAAAAACCAGCTGGACTAGATGCTGTATTACCTATTGTCATAACCACTGTACCATTAGCATTTATTGATGATGGTGCAAATGTAGCTGTAGCACCTGTTGGTAATCCAGTAGCTGTAAATGTAGTTGCACTAGTAAATCCACCAAGAGCCAAATAGGAAATATTATAGCTAACATTTGTTCCTTGACAAGTAGCTTTGTTTTGTTGTTCTTCAACGCCTGAAAAAGCTACAGAAAATGTTGAAGGAGCAGCTGTAATGGTAAAGTTAGTATTAGAAATATCATAAAAAATATGCTTATAACCTCTAACCATAATTCTTTTGGTATTTCCTGTATTGTTAGGAACCGTTATAATTTGTGATCCATCATTAGGCACTTTACTGGCTAAAATAATTGGATAAGTATTACCACCATCATTTGAGAGTAAAATATCTACAAAAGCCGCATTGATATTATTTGCCGTGGTTCCTGCCACTGTCCAAGTAACTGTTTGATTAGAGCCAGCAACCCAAGAAACAGCAGTATTGGGCACGTTAACTAAGAAAGGACCAACATTAGCTGTAGTTACCACCATATCGTCTCTATTGGTTTGTCCACCATTTGGTGATCTATTGTCGCGAACGGTTAAAGCAAAATTCATGGTTCTTGCTACAGATGGTACAACTTCCCATGTTGGTGTTAAATTATTAGCAATAACATCAGACAAACTAGGCATGTATCTTTCTGGAGAAGCAATAGGTGTATTTGATCTAAAATTTGGCCCAGAAGTAGATGTTGATAAAGGGGATTGGGTTGAAACTTCATTGTTTGTTTGTTCCCAGCAATACGTTAAAGAGTCATTGTTTCCATCTGTTGCAACTCCTGTTAATATAAAAGCCGTTGATCTTGGAATAGTATAATCTAATCCAGCGTCAACAACAGGTGCAAAATTACCGTTAGAAGTTGAAACTGGGCACGTTGTCCCTTGAATAATAATTTGTGCTTCTGCTAAACTAACAAAACTAAAATGGTCATCAGAATTACTTTGAACATCTGGTGCACAAATCCCTGCGTAACCCATTATTGTTGAGCCGCTTCCTGGCTCTACTGCGGTTCCGTCATTTCTATTTCCACCACATGCGTTGTTAAAAGTGTGATTACATCCAAACTGATGTCCTATTTCGTGTGCAACATAATCAATATCAAAAGGGTCACCTACTGGAGCTGGTGAACCAGTAATTCCTCTTGCTTTTTGTGAATTATCACATATGACTCCTAATCCTGCTAATCCACCGCCACCTGTGCTCACTGTGTGACCGATATCAAAGTTTGCAGACCCAATAATAGTAGTAATAGTGTTTTGACTTTGGGTAATTAATATTCCTGCATTGTTATTATTAAATGGGTCAGTCGTAGCATTTGTGTAAATAATTGAGGTGTTGTTAGCCACTAGAACAAATCTAACTGATAAATCACGTTGATATACTAAATTAATTCTATTAACGGTGGTTACAATAGCCGCTTGTGCTAATGCAACGGTTCCTCCATGAAAAGCGGCATATTCTCCAGTACAAGCAACTGCCAATCTGTATGTTCTAAACGTGCTGTCATTTGTTCTTTGCAAAGGTGTGTTTCGCTTAGAGTTAGTATTACTGCTTTTGCTACTTTCTTCTTCAAATTCACATTGAAAAATTCTTGAAGCGGTAATATCCGATTTTCTATATACAATAAAATTATTCAAATCAGAAGTGTAAGTATCAATATAAACACTACTTGAGCTTCCAGAAACTGTCATGGCATGTAACCCAAATGCTGTAAAGCTAATTCGCATACTGGCCGTTGGATCGTCAATTCCCACAGCGTAATAAGTTTTAATATCTGGGAATTGATCGGCCAATCCTTTTTCCATAATTGGTGACTCATAAAATGCATATTTGTCAAATCCCCCATCTGGATTCGGAAACGATAAAACAAGATTTGAGTTTTGTCCCGAACTGTCTAAAGGTGCAGCGGCTAACTGATTTTTCAATGCATTCAAATTAAGAGAATACAATTGGTATTTACTAGGCATGCTGGCACGATCCATTTTTGTTAATCCAGCTAGTCTTTCTTGGGAAACTTTATTCCAAAGGTTTGATTGTCCATAACTGTTTGCAAAAAAGAAAACAGTAAACAATAATAATACTTTTTTCATTTTATTAATATTTAGTATTCAGATGTAAAATATGTTATTAAAATATATTAATTTAAACCCGTTGGGTGTAATTATTAAAAACGTCAGTTCGAGTGTTTTTTGTGCATCTCGTCTTTTTGGACGAGAGGAACAAAAAATGTATCGAGAACCGTTTTTAATGAAATTTTTCTTGTTCTCGATACGATTTTCTATCGAA
>NZ_JBKCVI010000056.1:0-21257 GCF_046317795.1 Flavobacterium sp.
GAAGTGCTTTATTTAATAAGAAACAATTATTGGAATTATCTGTTTCTGCGACTAAATATGGAGAAGATTATACTTATTTTATTAATGAAGATAAATCTATAAGATTTGCTATAGGATGGAATTTTCCTCATAAAAAAACCAGCATTCCTACCAACAGTTACAATGCTACAAGAATATCTTATAATATTTTTAAGAGAATATTAGAAGGAGAAATATTTACTATTGGTATCGTTGACTCAGATATACATAAGGACTTGTTTGACAATACCAAAACTAAATTTAGTTTATCAGTAGATGATTTAGAAATAGAGCAATATTCAAATAAAAGTAAAGATGAATCAATAAATGATTTGCCTTTTTAATATAAAATAGTTGTTAATATAAAACATTTAGTAAAATTTCTCATCGTTGGAGCTTATCAAAAGAAATGAATTCTCTATAATACTATAAATATTGCGCTCATTCGTAACTTGAAAAAAACAAAATAAAATGTTCCCATTAAGAAGAAACAGAAGATTAAGAACCAACGAAAGTATTCGTTCATTAGTTCGAGAAACAATTTTATCTCCAAATGATTTTATTGTTCCTTTATTTATAGTGGAGGGAAAAGGAGTAAGAGAGGAAATACCCTCTATGCAAAATTACTTCCGTTTGAGTTTAGACAATCTCGAAAAAGAGATTAAGGAACTGCAAAAATTAGGGCTAAAATCGGTTTTATTATTTGTAAAAGTTCCAGATAGTCTCAAGGACAACGCTGGAAAAGAAGCACTAAATCCAAACGGTTTGATGCAACGTGCCATCAAAACGGTAAAAAATAGTGCTCCCGAAATGATTGTAATGACTGATGTGGCACTCGACCCCTATTCTATTTATGGTCACGATGGCATCATCGAAAACCTGCCTACCGGCAGGCAAGGCGGACAAATCGTCAATGATAAAACCAGTCAATTTTTAGCAGAAATGAGTGTTTCTCATGCTCAAGCTGGAGCCGATTTTGTAGCACCAAGCGACATGATGGACGGTAGAATTTTGGAAATCAGAGAAGCATTGGAAGAAGAAGGATTTATCAATACAGGAATTTTGGCTTATTCTGCTAAATATGCTTCGGCACATTATGGCCCGTTTCGCGATGCGTTAGATTCGGCTCCAGTTGATTTAGAGAATATTCCAAAAGACAAGAAAACCTATCAAATGGATTATCACAATCGGCTTGAAGCCATTCGCGAAACTCGAATGGATATAGAAGAAGGCGCGGATATTGTGATGGTAAAACCAGGAATTGCCTATCTTGATATTGTTCGGGAAATCAAAAACATGTCAGAAGTTCCAGTAGCTGTCTATCAAGTTTCGGGAGAATATTGCATGATAAAAGCCGCTTCCGAAAAAGGATGGATAGATCATGATGCCGTGATGATGGAACAAGTAACGGCAATCAAACGTGCTGGAGCTGATATGATTGCCAGTTATTTTGCCAAAGATGTAGTGAAACTAATATCATAAATCATGAATAAAAGTATCATCCTTATTGCATTTTTTCTTTTAATTTCTTGTAATAATAAAGATGAAAAAACACCAATTTCAGTAGATAAAACTGTTACAAAGATTTCGGGAAAAGAACTTTTTGAAGGAAAGGGAAATTGTATTGCTTGTCATCAAGCCGAACAAAAAATTATTGGCCCTAGTATTCAGGAAATAGCCAAGATCTATAAAGAGAAAAATACCAGTATTGTTTCATTTTTGAGAGAAGAAAGTGAACCAATTATTGATCCTACTAAGTATGACATTATGAAAACTAATTTTACCATCACTAAAAGTATGAATGATGAAGAACTGAAAGCATTGGAGAATTATATCTTTAGTTTTTCAAAAAATAATAATTGATGGAAATTGTTTTTTCAAATTCCTCTTGGCATAGCAAGAATTATTGGAGAGGTATACGGGATTAGGTAAATTCAATTTTGAAGATGCAGCAATATCAATTATAATTCCACCTGTGAAAAAAGAAGTGGTTCAAAAAGGAATGATAATTTTCAGAAAAAAGAATCGCTTTTTTAGAGTTTTTCTTTCATATCTGAAATAGATTTTATAATTTTCACATTAGTATTTTTTAAATTAATTACCATGATTGAAAAAATAAACCTCAACAACATTCTTTTTCTCGATATTGAAACTGTTCCTCAAGAAGAACATTATAATGACTTGGACGATGAAATGAAAGAGCTTTGGCAACACAAAACGCAATACCAAAGAAAAGAGGATTACACTCCTGAAGATTTTTATGAGCGTGCCGGAATTTGGGCTGAGTTTGGAAAAATTGTTTGTCTTTCAGTAGGGTACTTTGTCAATAAAGGTGACATTAGAAACTTTAGGGTAACATCATTTTTTGGTGAAGAAAAGAAGATTTTAAAAGATTTTGCCAGCTTGTTAAACGATCATTTTAATCTAACACAGCATGTTTTGTGCGGGCATAATGCCAAAGAATTCGATATTCCTTTCATTGCCCGAAGAATGATAATAAATCAAATGGCGATTCCTAATAAGTTAAATTTATTTGGAAAAAAACCTTGGGAAATATCACATCTTGACACTTTAGAATTATGGAAATTTGGTGACTATAAACATTTCACGTCATTAAAGTTACTCACTAAAATTTTAGACATTCCTTCTTCAAAAGGAGATATAGACGGTAGTCAGGTTGCAAAAGTTTATTATGTGGATAAAGATATAGATCGCATTGTAACATATTGTGAAAAAGATGTCATTGCTGTGGCACAAATTTTCTTGCGACTGCGAAGAGAAGATTTGTTAGTAGAAGATGAAATAACACATATATAAAATAAGGAGGTCAATTGACCTCCTTATTTTAGTTTCTTTTTAATATTATTTTCTTGGTTATGGAACCTTCATTATTTCCAATATTGACTAAATATATTCCATCTTGGAGATTTTCTATACCAAAACTTGTATCCACTTGATTGGTTTCTTTAGAAAAAATTTGCCTCCCTTGAATATCAAATAATTTAATAGTGGCAGTTTCTGATAATGAAGGAATTGTAATATTTACAACTCCCTTTGTAGGGTTTGGATAAACAGTACTTTTTAATATTGGATTTGTAACTACAGCCAAAGCTTGTTCCACTCTACATAAATTAATACTAAAATTATCAATAGTTCCGCCATCCTGATTGTATGGGTCAACAACTTTTAAAGTCCATACACCATCTGCTGGTAATGAGTTTAACGAACTTAAAGAATCTATTGGAGCAATTGTACCAGAAATTGCAGGAATACCTGTGCATGTTGGTGAATCTCCGTTATCATCCATGGTGCAATTAATATCTTTATTATCACCACAAGGATTTTCAAATAGTTTAATTATTGGACTCCCAATTGCAGCTGGTCCTATAAGGGTGATTATCATATCTCCAATCCAAGTGTGAGTAATTGCTAAATTAACATTCAAGTCCCCAATATTGTATCCTCCAGAAATAGTTAGTGGAACAGAAGCTTCAGAGTTTGGAACATCATCGATTACAGCATTAGAATAATCATTAGCAGTAAAAGTTAAATTACAAACTAAAGTTCCTGTTACGAAAGAATAAATAACGGCATTATTTGCAATTGCTGTTCCACAATTGTTTTGAGGTATAATTCTCCAATAATATCTAGTTGCTTCAAGTAATCCAGAAATATTATATTGTGTACTGCTTACTTGTGCGTCAAATAATAAGTTGGAAAAATTTGGATTTAAAGACACTTCAACTTTATAAGTTAGAGCATTTGGTTGGCTGCTCCATTTTAGTGTAGCACTTGTAGATAATCCTAATTGTCCATTGTTTGGTGTTTGAAGACTTACAGGTTGAAAAGTACCATTGAAAACTCTTAATGATTTATATCTTGTTTCTGTTTCTGAAGCACTAGTACCTTTTATTCCAATAAAATATTCATTTGGAGCTACACTTCCAAGATTAGATATTGTCATAGTAACAACACCATTTGAACTCATTGTTGCGGGAGAGAATGATGCTGTTGCGCCTGTTGGTAAATCTACAGCAGAGAAAGTGGTTGTTCCTGCTCCTGTTTGAACATAATTAAAGGTATAGACTGCATTTTGATTAGAGCAAAGGGTCAAGTTATCTGAAGTTGAATTAATAGCAAAAGATGAACTTAAACCTGTAACAACTAAAGAATATTTTTGACTTCCAGTGACTAAAGTTCCTTTGTGTTTTACAGTAATGGTATATTGTCCAGCTGTAGGATTGTTTATTTTTACTTGTTCCACATTATCCACCTTATTATCAGTCGTATTGATAGCTGGATCATTTGCGTCAGTAGTTAATTTCCATGGATAAGAAATTGTAGAGTTTCTTATAATTCTTAGATCTAAATCATTTACCAAGGATGGAGTTGTATTATTTGGAATAGTAATGTCTGTATTAATTGCGCCTGGTAAATCAGTCCAAGTAATAGAAGCAATTAGAGGTGAAGCACCACTTGCATTAACAACCATGCTAAAAGTTTGATTATCGTTCAGACTTTCTTCTGAAACCCATGACGATAAACCATTATTTTTAATAGCTTCTGCAGCAGCTTTGGTGTTTAATAATCCCCATCCAAAAGTAGCATCAGGACCCACTAGTCCGGCATCATCAGCAGTATGACATGCTAGTCCTTTTAGTGTAGCGGAACGCATAAAATTATTGGTTACATTTTTATAATATTGTTGTAACAACAATAAACTTCCGGCTACATTAGGCGAAGCCATTGATGTACCAGATGCTTGACCGGTAGCGGTATTACTAGTATTACTTGTTGAGGTTAAATTTGTGCCGTTACCAGTAATATCTGGCTTTATTCTGAAATCATCTGTTGGTCCTTGACTGCTAGAAGGATTTATGTTTATAGTCCCACTAATAGTTCCGTTTGTTGCAACCGATACGTCTTGACAATTGGCAACAGTTAAATTATTTTTAGCTCCCTTTTCACCTGTAAGTTTATCAAAACCAAAGGCGAGAGGTTCAGAATTTGCATTATTTTCTCCTTCATTTCCAGCAGACATTACTGCTAGATAATAAGGTGCATTATAGGCAACTTCATCCCATTCAAATGATTCATTAAAATAACCACCAATATACCAAGAAGGCAATGGTGTTCCTGAACCAGAAATTGGCACACCATAAGAATGGTTTGAAACTAGCATCCCCAATTGTGCTTCTGCATAAACTTCGCCTAAATCATCAGTCCAATTAAATGTACGGGCATTAGCTTCTGGAGCCATTCCTTTTACAGTAGCTGGATTTGCACTAGCAACCATAGTTCCAGTTACGTGAGTAGCATGAAATATAGTTGCAGAAGTTAATGGGTCATCAATTACCGCAACTCTTCCACCAAATGCGTTGTGAGTCGTTCTAACATTTCCGCCATCCCAAACCCTAGCAGTCATTCCTTGACCGTTCAAGTTTAGTCCAAGCGAACCGCCACTATTTAAATGATTTGTTCTTGTAGATTTTGCAGCATTTACGTTATCAGTAGTATAATAAATAGGGAAACCTTGAGGCGATATTCTCATTAATTCCGAAACTGTTCCATCTGGTTTTTCTATTCGAATTGGCCAGTTATTTTGCAATGCTATTGCAATTGCTTTTTGCTTGTCTGCTTGTGATTTTGATTTGAAAAAGTTTTCTTTTTCTTTAAGTTTCGCCAAATCATAATTTGCTGTGATTTTTTTAATATCATCTTGTGTCTGTGCAAACATGGAAAACGAAAAAAGTGTTAAAAAGAGAAGTAATAAGGAGTTCTTTTTCATATTGGTTAGTTTTTATGCAGTATTTTTTAATAAATAGATAGCAAATATATAAATACTGAGTTGATTGTAGTGATTTGTTAACAATTTAACACTTTATTTTATAATTTGTTTAACGTCTAGCAAAAATAAATTAGGTTAAAAACACAAAACAATTAATTCTTTAAATAGACACACACAAAAAATATTTCTAATCAAATTTGATAAATAGTATATTTACAAAAAAACTGATTATGGTGTTAAGTAGATTTTGGCTCGCTATTTTTATTTCCTCTATTGCCTTTGTTCTTTTTAGTTTATTTTCTGGAAATAGCTATACGATTGACAATGTATTGAATGGGAAGAAAGATGATTCAATATTAATTTCAGAGAAATATCTGAATGAAATCCCAAAATTTATCCAAGACAGTATTGCTAAAAACGACGAGAAAACTTTTGTTATTAATCGCAACACAACAAATCCTGACACAACCTATGTTTATAAAAACAAAACGGTAAAAATATATAGCGGTGTTCAAAAATCAGACGGATTATTACCAACATGCAAAAACACATTACTTGATTTGATTTTGCCACTTATGGCTTATTTGGCTTTTTTCTGTGGCTTAATGGAACTATTGATTATTTCTGGAGCATCTGATAAATTAGCAAAAATATTGAGTCCAGTATTTGTAAAAGTGTTTCCAAGTATTCCTAAAAATCACCCTTCGATTTCCTATATGACGTTGAATTTTTCAGCAAATTTCTTGGGATTGGATTCGGCGGCTACTCCATTTGGATTAAAAGCCATGCAGAGTTTACAAGAAATAAATCCTGATAAAGATAAGGCAAGTGATTCGCAAATAATGTTTATGTGTTTACATGCTTCGGGACTTACCTTAATAGCTACTTCAATTATTGGTTATAGAGCCGCTGCAGGTGCTGAAAACCCAGCAGATGTTATGTTGCCTTGTATCATTACCTCTTTTATTGGTACCATTGCTGCTTTTTTGATAGTTGGTGTAAAACAAAAAATTAATTTCAAAAGTGCCTCTTTAGTTGTTGGGTTGATGGTGTTAATTGCTGCAATTGTTGGACTGTTGATGTATGTTAACCATTTGGATTTAATTGGCAAAAACTATTTTACTACTAATCTTTCAGCCATAATATTAGTGGGTATAATTATTTTTACTTTAATTTTTTCTTTTGTTAAAGAGAAGAAATTTGGAGAAGCAAATACTACAGTTTACGAAGCTTTTGTAGCTGGCGCCAATAATGGAGTAAAAACTGGAGTCACTATTTTTCCTTATGTTTTAGGGATGTTAGTGGCAATTTCCTTGTTCCGCAACAGTGGTTTGTTTGAAATTATTAGCAATTGGATTGCTTTTGCTTTTTCTAATATGGGAGTGAGTAAAGAAATCACCGATGCTTTGCCAGTTGCCTTGCTAAGACCTTTTAGTTCTGCAGGATCACGCGGATTTTTAATTGATTCGATGAATACTTTTGGTGCCGATTCGATGACGGGAAGATTAAGTAGTATTTTTCAATGTAGCGCCGAAAGCACTTTTTATGTTATTGCGGTTTATTTTGGCTCCGTTAATATAAAAAACACTCGATACGCTTTAGGAACGATGCTTTTAGTTGATGTGATTTGTGTGATTACAGCGATTTTTGTGGCGAGTTGGTTTTTTTAATTAAAAGTTATGGATAATAATTATTTTAAATTAATCAATCATTTTGTTGGTAATGTTATTAAGTGGATTTATTTTTTGGGGAAAAAATCAATTGATGAAGTTGCAGAAGAAGATAATTCGACGTTAGGATTTATTGTTATATTAATTTTACTTTTAGTGACTTTGGGTTTTGAAAATAACAATTAAAAATGTAAAAAAATAATTTCAATGTCATTCACCGAATCCTTTACCGAATTTTACAACCAAGTAGAAACCAGTATAGCTGACGGTACTTTTGCCAAGTTAACCCTAGCAAAAACTATTGGAAATACCAATTTGATGAATATTTATGTTCGCCCGATTGTGGAAGAAGGCATTTTGAAAATGGAACTTAAATACAAATTCCAACAAGAAGAACAAGTTGAAATTCATTCTATTGATAAAGCTCAAAATGTTTTGGTGAATTATATCAATAATCCGTTTATGTCAGCGATTTTATTCACGACCGAATTTGATTTGACTTATAAATTGAATAAAAAACGAGCGGTCAGCATTACTGAATCGAGGAATACTTTTGGGAATGCTTCGGAAGTTTTGTTGGACTATCTTAATCAATAACCATCTCCGGAATTTCGCCATCAATAATTAAATCGGCTTCGGTGGAAGCAATAATGTGTGCTACAGAAACACCAGGTGCACGTTCTAAAAGTTGGAAACCTTTTGGAGTAATTTCCATCACGGCTAATTCGGTCACTATTTTTTTGACACAACCAACGCCAGTTAAAGGCAAGCTGCATTTCTTTAAAATTTTACTCTCACCCGCTTTGTTGACGTGCATCATGGCAACGATTATATTTTCGGCAGAAGCCACTAAATCCATTGCGCCACCCATTCCTTTGACCATTTTACCGGGGATTTTCCAATTGGCAATATCGCCGTTTTCGGAAACTTCCATGGCACCAAGAATGGTTAAATCCACTTTTTGACTGCGTATCATGCCAAAGCTAAAAGCTGAGTCAAAAAAACTCGCTCCTGGCAAAGTGGTAATGGTTTGTTTTCCTGCGTTAATAATATCGGCATCTTCTTCGCCTTCAAATGGGAATGGTCCCATGCCCAAAACTCCATTTTCTGATTGAAATTCTACTGAAATATCATTGCGAACATAGTTGGCTACCAATGTTGGAATTCCTATCCCAAGGTTAACATAATAACCGTCTTGCACTTCTTTAGCTATTCGTTTTGCGATGTCGTTTTTGTCTAACATATTTTTTAAACCATTAAGTCCCGATAGCTATCGGGATAAGTTTTATTAAGATTTTTTTTATAACTGAATACTAATAACTGATTACTGAAAACTTTTCTTTCTAACCGTTCGTTGCTCTATTCTCTTTTCAAATTTCTCCCCTTTGAAAATGCGTTGCACCATGATGCCTGGAATGTGAACTTGATTTGGGTCGAGTGAACCAACTGGCAGCAGTTCTTCTACTTCGGCTATGGTAATTTTTGCGGC
Source organism: Flavobacterium sp. (assembly GCF_046317795.1). Lineage (GTDB taxonomy): Bacteria > Bacteroidota > Bacteroidia > Flavobacteriales > Flavobacteriaceae > Flavobacterium. The sequence continues at coordinate 8,966 of NZ_JBKCVI010000056.1, forward strand.
ACCGGCCATGCATGCGTTGAAATTTCGGGCAGTTCCTTTGAAAATTAGGTTTCCGGCTTCGTCGCCTTTCCATGCTTTTACTATAGAGAAATCGGCTTTGTAGGCCAATTCCATGATGTGCATTTTGCCATTGAATTCGCGTACTTCTTTCCCTTCGGCAACTTCGGTTCCAAATCCTGCAGGTGTGAAGAAAGCGGGAATTCCGGCTTGTGCAGCACGACATTTTTCGGCCAATGTTCCTTGTGGTGTTAGTTCTACATCTAGTTCGCCCGAGAGCATTTGGCGTTCGAACTCGGCATTTTCTCCCACATAGGAAGAAATCATTTTTTTGATTTGTCTTTTTTGTAGCAATAAGCCCAATCCAAAATCATCAACACCAGCATTGTTTGAAATGCAGGTAAGCCCTGTAACTTCTTTTTTTACCAATTCGGCTATGCTGTTTTCGGGAATACCGCAAAGCCCAAAACCGCCCAACATGATGGTCATGTTGTCTTCGATACCTTGCAGTGCTTCTTGAACGGAATTTACTTTTTTGTTAATCATGATTTATTTTTTAGACTCTCGTCTTTTGGACGAGACAGGAATAGCTTCTAAAATTTATAATCCAAATTCTTCTGTATTTTGTTCTTCTTCTATAGGAATTGCAGTTGTGTCTGGAATAGTATCTTTTTTACGCTCGTAGCAATCTACTTTTATGGAAAGATTATCGGGTCTTTCGAAAGGATCTTTGGAGATTTGAAGGGCTTTGTCTTCATAACATTTCTTCATCATATAACCCCAAATAGGTAATGCAGCTGTAGCACCTTGACCATAAGTTATTCCTTTGAAACGCGCAGAACGATCTTCACAACCTACCCAAACTCCGGTTACCAAATTAGGAACCATACCGATAAACCATCCATCGGATTGGTTTTGAGAAGTACCTGTTTTACCCGCAATAGCATTGGTAAACATATAAGGATAGCCAGTCCAACGGCTATCACCGCTACCGCCGCCTTGTGTTCGAAGCCGAACACCTGAACCACTTTCAGTTACACCTTCTAATAACTTTATAACCGCGTAGGCAATATCTTTATTTAAGACATCATGCGATTCTGGAACGGGTTCGTATAGCACGACACCGTTTTTATCTTCAATTCTGCTAATGAACTGTGGTTTGATATATACCCCTTGATTGGCAAATGTACTGTAAGCGGCAACCATATCTTCAACGGTAATATCAACGGCACCAAGTGCTATAGAGGGTTGCACTGGAATTTCGGATTTCACACCTAGTTTTTTGGTCATAGTAACTACAGCTTCTGGACCAGTTTTGTCAATTAATTTAGCCGAAACGGTATTGATAGAAAGCGCTAATGCTTTTTTGAGGGTGACCATCCCTCGGTATTGTCGGTCGGAGTTTTTTGGTTCCCAATCTACGGTTACGTTGTGTCTGCCTTTGTGAATCATAAACGGACTATCGATAATTGAGTCACATGGAGACATTCCCAATTGTTCAATAGCTGTAGCGTAAACAAAGGGTTTGAAAGTAGAACCTACTTGTCGTGCACCTTGTCCTACATGGTCATACTGAAAGAATTTATAGTTAATTCCTCCAACCCATGCTTTGATATGTCCTGTTTGTGGTTCCATTGACATCAAACCAGCTTGCAGAAAGTGTTTGTAATACCTAATAGAGTCAAGAGGTGACATCAATGTATCAATTTCACCTTTCCATGAAAAGATTTTCATTTTTGTTTTAATACCGAAAGAGGCAATTATTTCATCTTCGGATTTATCCATATCTTTCATTACTCTCCATCGTTCAGAGTTTTTCATGGCTTTGTCAATAATATTTTTTGTTTCAGTATCGGTAATATTGACAAATGGTGCATTCTTGTTGGTTTTTTGTTCAGAGAAAAATTCTTGCTGTAAATTTTTCATGTGTGCCTGAACTGCTTCTTCAGCATGTTCTTGAATTTTAGAATCTATAGTGGTATATATTTTCAATCCATCGGTGTAGATGTCATAATCAGTACCATCTGGTTTTTTATTTTCAATAACCCAATTTTTCATGTATTCGCGCAGGAATTCACGAAAATAAGTAGCAATTCCTTCTTTGTGCGTTTGCAGCTTGAAATCGAGTTTAATTGGAAGTTGACTCAAGCTTTCCTTTTGAGATTCAGAAATTATTTTTGATTTCAACATTTGCGAAAGTACCACATTTCGTCTGTTTTTTACGCCTTGTGGATTTCTTACCGGATTGTATAGCGAGGAGTTTTTAAACATTCCGACTAAAATAGCCGATTCGTCTATTGTTAAATCTTTAGGTTCTTTGGAAAAATATGTTTTGGAAGCCGAACGAATGCCGATGGCATAATTATTAAAATCATATACATTGAAATACATAGCAATGATTTCGTCTTTGGTATATTGACGTTCCAACTTGATGGCAATAATCCATTCTTTCACTTTTTGAATCACACGAAACAGAAAGAATTTGGAACCTTCGCCATGAAACAACTGCTTGGCTAACTGCTGTGAAATGGTACTCGCACCACCATCAGATCCTAATTTTAGAGCAGCTCCAAAAGTTCTTCGAGCATCTATTCCGGAATGTTCATAAAAACGCTCGTCTTCGGTGGCAACTAGTGCTTTAACTAAATGAGATGGTAAATCTTGGTATTTGATTGGCGTTCGGTTTTCGTTATAAAACTTACCTATAGTCACGCCATCAGAAGAGATAACTTCGGTAGCCAAGTTTGATTCTGGATTTTCTAAATCTTCAAAAGAAGGCATTCTGCCAAAAAACCCCCATGAAGCTAGGGTAAAGAAAAGTGCCATGACCCCCATACCATAAAAAAATAATTTCCAAAATTTCTTTTTGTAGTAATTGATGTCTTTGACAGTAGCGGTAACGTTATTTTTTTGTGCCATAATTTTTATTCTGTAGATTCTATTCTGAAACCTACATCGGTTATCCCATCAAGTGTTGAAACACCTTCTATTTTTCCTGTTTCTCTCACTGCATGTTTAATGTGAATTTTATAAATACCATTTAGAGTAAAACTTTCTTTTCTTTTATAAAACAGTTTACTTTCCTTAATATCGGTAAATCCATCTCCTAGAAGTGTACCATCAGGATTGGTCATTTGGTATTCTAAAGTATCTACTTTTATTTTTTTATTGGGTTGTTCCAAAGAAACAATTAAAAATAAATTGTTAAACGGATAATCATCATTGTCTCTTATGTTGACATACAAATTGTATGTTTTTTTAGAATCTAATTTTGGCAATTCAAAGCTAACAATACTGTCTTTGTGCCAAGATTTTCCTACAGATTTGTATTCGTCAAAAACTCTCTTTTTGTCACAAGAAGTAACTAAATGCAAAAGTAAAACAAAAACGATGCTATTTATTATCTTCATTCTTTTTAATAATTATAGGTCTTTTATCTTGATGCTTTTGGTTTTGACTTTTATTTTGTTCAGAATTTTGATTGAAGGTTTTTGACTTTTTTTTATTTCTATTTTTATTTTTGCTTTTTCTTGGTTGGTCAAAACGAGTTAAACTCTCTTGTCCCATAGCGTTATTAAAATCTTTTTTAGGTTCAGTAACAATTTCTATAGCAAAGTCTTCTAATGAACTCACCTTGTTTCCAAGCTTGTTTTGTGCCATAATTTCTTTTACTTGCTCTATTTTTAAAACATGCCAATTGGCAAAATTATCAAAATAAGCAAACCACATAAGCCCTTTAAAAATATCTTGTTTTTGACAAACGGCATCGCCTTTTTCCGTTTTTAATTTGGTTTCAAAATCGGGAAAACCTTTTAAGGCATCCATATAGGTGTCAAGTTCATAGTTCAAACAACATTTCAATTTACCACATTGTCCGGCTAATTTTTGAGGATTTAAAGACAATTGCTGGTAACGTGCAGCTGACGTATTCACGCTTCTAAAATCGGTTAACCAAGTTGAACAACATAGCTCTCTTCCGCACGATCCTATTCCACCAAGTCTTGAAGCTTCTTGACGCAAGCCAACTTGTTTCATTTCAATTCTGGTGCTGAATTCACGTGCATAATCTTTAATTAGTAATCTAAAATCTACTCTATCATTTGCAGTGTAATAAAACGTTACTTTCGAACCATCGCCTTGAAATTCAATATCTGAAATTTTCATTTCTAGTTTGTGAGCAATGGCCAATTCACGCGCTTTAACCTTCATCGGTTCTTCTTTATCACGTGAATCGCTCCATATATCAATGTCTCTTTGAGATGCTTTTCGGTAAATTTTTGGAATTTCACTGCTGGTATGATTTATCCCTTTTTTCTTCATTTGAATTTTCACCAGCTCACCAGTTAACGTGACGATTCCAACATCATGACCAGGTGACGCTTCAGTAGCGACAATGTCTCCAATGCTTAAGGTTAGTTTTTCGGTATTGCGATAAAATTCTTTTCTTCCGTTTTTAAAACGTACTTCAATGCAGTCAAACGGCGTTTCGCCATTAGGCAAACTCATGTTGGCCAACCAATCAAACACAGTTAATTTGTTGCAGCTATCGGTGCCGCAAGTCCCATTATTTTTGCATCCTTTAGGTGCGCCACCATCAGATGTTGAACAACTTTGACAAGCCATAATTATATAGGTAGTGTTGCAAAAAGCAACTTATAATTCATAAAACGATTAATTGGTAAAGATAGTATTTTGTTGGTTTAAATTTCAAAAGAATTTTTAAGCAAAATAAAGCCGTTAATTTATTTCAACCGAATAATTTAACATATTCCGATTGGGTTTTTCTAAATCATTTTTAGAAGTAAATATGTTTTTAAATAATTTTGAATTCCAATTATTGCGTTTTTGCCAATTTGCAAAAGTTTCTGTTTTCCAATCAAAATCGTCTTTCCAATAATATTTTGGAGAAACATAGCAATACGTGTAAGGAATTAAATAAGAACTATCGTTTTCTGTTTTTACTTTCAAGGATTGTTCTTCATTTCTGTTGATTGTTTTTGGTGAAAGCAACGTAATTCCTCTTTTGGCACTTTCTTTTTTTAGAAAAGCATTCACTTCTTGGTAGTCGTTTTCAATTGCTTTTATGCTAAAATTATTATAGGTTGTTTCCCCAATTTTATCAATTGGGCGAAGTTGAATAATATCAATGGAATAGACATCATACACATTGAAAAACATTTTCAGCTCATGAAAATTATCAACGTTAAAGGTATAATTAATGCGTAATTTTAATTTGGGATTGTTCTTTTTTTCTTCTGTAATATATCTTAAAACCTCATGAAACTTATCGTAAATTCCTTTATCCATCAAGTCTTCGTATGTTGTTTTTGTAACACCATGCATTGATAAAATGAATTCGTTTAAACCTGCTTTTGATAAATTGATAACTTCTTGATTTTCTAGTAAATTCCCATTGGTAACCATACTAATATAGGGAACTTTATAGTCTTTGGCAATCTCAATTAATTTGGCATTGTGTTTAAAAAGTGTTGGTTCTGCTCCACAACCGATTTGAAGTTTCAAAGCATTTTTAAAATTTACTTTGGCTAAATTTTCCAAATCGGTTTCTTTGAAAATGCCTTTCATATTGGTTCTAACATATTCTTCATCTGTAAAGTAGCACATTTTACATCGAAGATTACAAGCCAATACAGGGTCAAATTGAATGGCAAGATGTCTTCTGTTTAAAACACTCAACAACCATAATCCAAAGAACTTTATTCGGTGACTTTTTATAGCATTATTGAATTTGAGTAATTTATAGATATCCATTTTTTTAGATATTAGTTCATAAATTTAAATAATTTATCCGATAATCGTATTCTAAAAGGCAAATGCAAAGTGACTTTATCTCCAACAACTGCTTGATTTGCTTCTTTACCGTTGACTAACATTTTATCAATTAACAGCTCTTCATTTCCAGTTGTTGGTCCAGAAATCATGATTTTATCGCCAATATTTAGTTCTTGATTTTCGATGAAAAAAAGTCCAACTTGAGCTTTTGTATAGTAATGTTCGGCTTTCCCCAGAAATGTTTTTTTTACTTTTATTTTTTGACGAATGTCTTTTCCTTTCTCTGATATAGCCAATGATATATCTGAAAGTTCCCCCGAGTGTTTGTATACTAATTTATCCGATTTCCCTTTTCTGAAAATCATGTTTCCATTTTTGATGCCACGGCGTAACTTTACTTGCTCTACTAGTGGTAAATGAATGATTTCTTGGCATTCGGTTGAGCAACAATTTTCCATTGCAGTTTTGCATTCGTCGCATTGGATAAACAATAAATGACAACCTTCGTTTTCACAATTAGTATGATTATCACAAGGTTTTCCGCATTGATGGCATTGCGAAACGATGTCGTCTGTAATTCTTTCGCCAAGGCGATGGTCGAAAACAAAGTTCTTACCAATGAATTTACTCTCTAAATTTTCTTCCTTGATTTGCTTAGCATAATTAATAATGCCGCCTTCCAATTGGAATACATTTTTAAAACCTTGATGTTTAAAATAAGCTGATGCTTTTTCGCAACGAATGCCGCCTGTGCAATACATTACCAGATTTTTATCTTCTTTATGACTTTGAAGTTGTTCGTATATAATTGGCAAACTTTCTCTAAAAGTTTCCACATCAGGAGTTATGGCTCCTTTGAAATGGCCAATTTCACTTTCGTAATGATTCCTAAAATCGACTACAATGGTATTTGGATTTTCTAAAATTTGATTGAATTCCTTGGCTTTTAAATGCACACCAATGTTGGTTACATCAAACGTTTCATCATTTAATCCGTCGGCTACAATTTTGTCACGAACTTTTATGGTTAGTTTCAAAAAGGAATGATCGTCTTGTTCGACAGCTACATTCAATCGAATGCCTCTCATGAAGGGATAAACTTCCAAAGTTTTGCGAAAAGCTTCCATATTTTCTGCCGGGATTGACATTTGAGCATTGATGCCTTCTTTGGCAACATACGTGCGACCTAGGGCATCGAGTTGGTTCCATTCGACAAATAAATCATCGCGAAATTGTTTTGGATTTTCAATTTTGGCATACGCATAGAAAGACAACGTTAGCCGTTTTTTTCCGGCTTGGTCAATAAGTTCGGCTCTTTCTTCTGCGCTTAAGGTGTTATACAGTTGCATGCTATAAACGTTTAAGTGAGAAACATGTTTTGAACTCTAAATGGAAGAATTCGGGACAAAATTATAAAAATAAACCATTAAGGTATTAAGTTTCATTAAGTTTTTCTCTTTATTTCCTTAATTCTCTTAGTGGTTTAAATTAAACTTTTTTTTTCGACTAACAGAATTCAGCGTAAGCGTCTTTCAAATTTTCTGCAATCATTTCTGCAGGGCGACCTTCAATGTGATGACGCTCTAACATGTGAACCAATTCGCCATTTTTAAACAAAGCCATACTTGGCGATGATGGAGGAAAAGGGAACATGTGTTGACGCGCTGCATCTACAGCTTCTTTATCAACTCCTGCAAAAACGGTTACTAAATGATCTGGTTTTTTTGCTCCGTCCAAACTCATTTTTGCTCCTGGGCGAGCGTTTCTTGCTGCACAGCCACAAACAGAGTTTACAACCACAAGTGTTGTTCCTTCTGCTTTTATTGCATTTTCTACATCTGCTGCAGTATATAATTCTTGAAAACCAACTTCGGCTAACTCAGCGCGCATTGGCAATACCATTTCTTCTGGATACATAATTTTAGATATTAGATATTAGATTTTAGATATTTCAAATTGACTTTTGAAATTGACTTTTGAAAATCAGATGCAAAGATAAATAGAATTCTAAAGAGAAGTTTAAAAGAAATCATAAAGATTTGTTATGTTTACATTTCAAAAAAATATGTTATGGAATTTTTAGAAAATTTAGATAGTACTTACTACTTTATATTTTTTGGGGTTGTTTTTATAGTTGGTTATTTTATCATAAAACGCCAAAACAATTTCAAATTAATGCTTCAATTTAGATTGATTTTTTATGGATTTGTAATGGCATTTATGTTGTTTTGGCTTCCTAGCACTCCTTCACTTGCTTCATTTGGTTATCCAGCAGATATTGATGATATTGAAAATAAACAAAAGTTGTTGAAATATTTACAAGACTATAATGAAGCTATAGTAAAAACGACAGAAGTTGTATACTGGATGATTTTCATAACTGTTTTTGGGTTTGTATCTATAATTTCCTCAATTATCAAACATTTTAAAATTGATAAATCGGCGGAATAATGCTTTTAAAAATGGCAAAGATGGACATTTTGACATTATAACAACATCTTCCCACAAAGTTGTTTCTTCATCTAAAAATTTAAAGATCATGGTAGGATTTCCTTTTTTGAAAAGAGAAGAAAATATCTTTGACCCTAATTCATTATTTTTATGTAAAACGTCAATAAAAAGTAAATCATAAAGCCAAAATTTACTCATTTTGTGGAATTTTGTAAAACTTGTATTGACCGAAGTCGAAGCGTCATTCTCGTTTTGAAGAAAGTTGACTAACGCTTTCGATTTTTTGGTGACATTTTTAAACGTAAAACCAGTGCTCGCTTTTGTCCAACCACCAGCAGAACCGATATTAATGATGTTTTTGGTGTTGTGCTTCCAAAATTTGTAACAAGTCATAGGGATATTTCCCTGTTCTTTTTCGACGATTTCGTAATCAGTAATTCCTAATTTTTGAATGTATTTTTGAATTTCTGTCTCATATTCTTCGGTTGCAAGCAAGTCGGCTGAAAAAAGTGTATACTCTAATAATGCCTCGGTGGAAGATGTCGGCAAAATATACATAAAACGAGTATTTCCTCTTTGTTCCACGGAAAAATCCATAAAAGTTGCTGCGTTTGGATTAAACACAGCTTCTTTACTTTTGATAAACCAGCCAATAAAATGTTGTTGTAATAATGGATATTCCGACTGTTTCTTTACTAGTTTTAGGTTGAAAATGGAATTAAAAATTTTATCACACCTGTAACTTTCTTCCAAACCGTTTGCGCTTGTATTTACTTCGCAGTAGTCGTCAAATTCTTGAAAATGGATTACTTTTTTGTGGGCAAAATGGATATTTTTATTTTTAGATATTAAATCAAAAATCATGTTGTAGAAATCCAAGCCACGCAACATTTTATATTGATAATGTTTCAGGTCAAGATTTCGTTGAAAATTTTCATTGGCAAAAAGGGCGTAATCCCATTTTTTTGATAAAATAGAATCAAACATAGAGGTATCGTCCCAAAAACACCACGTTCTGTCATTGCTCTTTTTTGGGTCTTGATCAATCAATAAAATCGATTTATCCTGAAATTTATCAGATACTATCATTTCATATACAGTCATTAGTGCTGATAAACCCGAACCGGTAAAAATGTAATGGTAGTGTTTCATTTAAATTCGGAACGAAAAACCGAGAGCCACATAATGGTCTGGTGCATTATCGGTAATGCCTATTCCTGAGGACAAATCTAACATAAAATTATTGTTTATCAAATAGGTAATACCGCCATCAAAACTGTGATTGGCTTTGTTATTTTGAGGAGCAAAACCAAACAATTCAATATAAGAACCTAATTTTTCTGAAATAGAATATCCAGTTGTTAAAGTATATAAAAAGGTAGGTTCTGCCGAAAATCCATCCCATTCTGCACCCAAATTATAACTTAAACTCATTTTTTCCGACAAGGTATGTTGCATTACAAAGCGAAATTCAGGGGCATAAAATTCATTTTTATAATTGGCAGAAGCCGCGCTTGGCAAACCAATATGCGCAATTATAGAAGTTTTTGGAACAATACCTTTTTCTTCGGCAAGTTTTGTTTTAAAACCAACATAAACTGGAAGCAATCCATCTTGTTTTTCATCGAGTACTTTTTCATAAACATACTCGGTGATCAATCGCAATTCAAAGTTATCATTTACGCCATATTTCCATAAAACGGTTGGTAAAGTATTGGTATTACTAAGTTCATCATTTTTTTGAAAAGTAAAACCTGCTTCTACTTGGAACATTCCTTTTGGTACCAATGCTGGTGTTTCAGTTTGGTCTGGTCTATCGGCTTGAATGGGTTCGGTATTTTGAGCAGTTATTAATTGGACAATCAATAAGGCAAGTATTGTAAAATATATTTTCATTGAAATTAATTTTTTAGACAAAACTAAAAATATTTTTATAAAAAATTAAATATTTAATTAAATTTGTCAATATGAATTTCATTTTATGACTACATCTGAGGAAAATTATATAAAAGTTATTTATCATTTGTCATTGGTTTCACCAAAAGGAGTGAATACTAATGCTATTGCTGGAATGTTAGTAACCAAAGCGTCATCAGTAACGGATATGCTAAAAAAATTGGCTGATAAAGATTTGGTTTCCTATCAAAAATACCAAGGGGTAACATTGACAGAAAGTGGTTTGCTTTCTGCCAAAATGATTGTGAGAAAGCACCGCTTGTGGGAAGTTTTTTTAGTTGAAAAACTAAATTTTTCATGGGATGAAGTACACGAAATAGCTGAAGAATTAGAGCATATACAATCGGAAAAACTCATTAATAAATTGGATGAATTTTTAGATTTTCCAACTTTTGATCCGCATGGTGACCCAATTCCTGATAAAAACGGAAGTGTCAAAAAAGTGGATAAATTATTGTTGTCTGAAGCAAAAATTGGGCAAGATTATCAATGTGTTGGTGTAAAAGATACTTCGGTTTCTTTTTTGCAATTCCTTGACAAACAAAAAATTTCGTTAGGCTCCAAAATAAAAATTATTTCTAAAGAAGATTTTGATGCTTCACAAACCATTCAACTAAATACAAGAACTTTAGTTATTTCTAACAAAATTGCTGAAAATATATTTATAAAAATTCAAGTTAAATAGCAACAAAAGTTTAAATCCAACTATATGTATCAATCTATTATCGATTATTTTACGAGTATCAATCCAATACTAGCAGCATTTTATGCTACCATGTTTACTTGGTTTTTAACAGCATTTGGCGCATCGTTTGTTTTCTTTTTTAAGAATATGAATCGAGTTGTTCTTGATGGAATGTTAGGTTTTACAGGTGGCGTAATGATTGCGGCTAGTTTTTGGAGTTTATTATCGCCAGCCATTGAAATGAGTGAAGGCGAAGGTTTTGTAAAAGTAATTCCAGCCGCAGTTGGATTTGCTTTGGGCGCTTTATTTATTTTTGGATTGGATAAATTGCTTCCTCATTTACACATTAATTTTAAAGAAACGGAAGGTGTCAAATCACCTTGGCAACGCACTACGCTTTTAGTTTTAGCCATTACATTGCATAATATTCCAGAAGGTTTAGCGGTTGGAGTGCTTTTTGGCGGAGTTGCCGCAGGCATTCCCGAAGCATCAATTGCAGGTGCAGTAACCTTGGCTATTGGAATTGGAATTCAAAATTTTCCCGAAGGTATTGCCGTTTCTATGCCATTGCGCAGAATGGGAATGAGTCGTTGGAAAAGTTTTATGTATGGACAATCATCTGCTATTGTCGAACCTATTGCGGGTGTTTTGGGTGCGGTTGCTGTAACTTTTTTTACACCACTTTTACCTTATGCTTTAGCCTTTGCTGCTGGCGCCATGATATTTGTGGTAGTAGAAGAAGTAATTCCCGAAACCCAACAAGATAAAAATACCGATATTGCTACTTTAGGTTTAATCGGTGGTTTTATTGTGATGATGACTTTGGATGTTGCTTTGGGTTAATTACAAAAGGAGTGTTGAATTAGTATTCTTTATAAATTTTTTGCTTCTTCAACATGGTTATTCGTGATGTAAGTTACCAAATAACGATTATCTTTTTTGTCAAAAAAGACATACCATGAGGTTCGTTTACTAACAGAAACTACAATATAGTTTTTCGCTAAATTAGAAAATTGAGTTGGGGACGAATAATGGACATTAGTAGAAATACGATTTTCAATTTCTTCCTTTAAATCAAAAACGTAATTTTCAGTGTTTTCGCTATAACTAAAATATTCTTTATGGTAGAGAATGTCTATTAAATCATTAAGATAAAATTCAATTTCTTTTGAGTATAAAACTACCTTTTCCAAGGTAAAGTTTTAATATGAGTTTGAACACGATTTACCAATTCGTCTCCAGAAATTGCATCAGACCATCTTTTTTCAAAAGTATCAGCAGTTTCTATCGCCCCAATTTTCATTAAGAAAGATTGAATTTCATTTCCGTATTTTTTTAAATCGATAGTTACCGACTGTTCTTTTCCAGAAGCATCTTTATTAAATTGAATTCCAGCAATTTCTTTCATCG
>NZ_JBKCVI010000057.1:0-6551 GCF_046317795.1 Flavobacterium sp.
GGAATAGTAGTGGAACCTCTGTTGTTATCTGATACCCCAACTGGCGAGTTCCCTTGAACTCCATTATAGTTTTTGTATCGATCAAAAACGGTAGAACCTGTTGCATTTAAAAAAAACTGATAATTATCGGCTGCTGGGTCATTTTGAGTCGCATATCCACCGATATTAGGCAAATTTCTTTCATCATTATCATTAAGGCCGTCAAAACCAACATCTTGAGAATCCCTGTTGGCCCCATCAACATCAAAAGCATAAATTAATGATTGTGATGCAGGCACTTTCCCCCAAATGGTTGGATTAGTAGTTGTGGAGGAATTACTATTGGCAGGCAAGCCATTTTCATATTGTTTACGTTCGTCTTTCAAAACATCTTCCGAAATTTCACCAAGATTGAAGTAGACTTCTCCTATGTTATTTGGATTTGCAACTGTAGTTGGGTATGCATCATCAAAATAAGGGTCTAAAATCCAAAACTGAATGTATTCTACATTACTTTGTTCAAAATTTGTGGAATTGATTGGACGTGTAATACCTCCAAAATTTTTATTTGGATTGATAAATCCGGTAGGTGAAAGTGCTTCGGGATTAAAATTATAAGGGCCACGTTCTTGTGGATAATAGGTTAAATCTAAGGTATTAACTACTTGAGTTTGTCCTGCTGGAATTTCTTGATTAGGATATAATTCTTCATTTAAAATTCTACGTGTACTGTTCCATGAAATTCCATCTGTTCCTATTTCTGCTGGTGTTTGTACATACAGCGTTGGGTCAATGGTGTACCAATTCAGTTTTGCCCGTTTGTATCCATAACTTAAATCAACTGCAGCAGACCCAAAATCTTCGTAGCCAACACCTGCTTGCCATTTTGGTGTTGAGGATAAACTCCAAGACAGTGGCGAACGCATATCGATGGTAGTTTGTGAACCCTCAAAATCATCAATATAAACGGTCGGTTCTCCTTGGAATTGATCGGCATTTGGCGCATCTGGTTTTAAGAATGCCACTTCGGCACGTACTGAAATATTGGAGGGCACATCAGTATCAACATTTGGTAACTTGTTAGCCAGTCGAGTTAAAAAAGGAAGTTCAGTAGCATAATTAGTATTAAAACCAAAAATGGTGTTATTTACTGATTCTTGTCCATAATTTGATTTATTGGTAAAAGGTCGCTCTGTCATTTTTATGAAAGTACCGCCCACTAAAAATTTTTCTGAAATTTTATGTTCAACATTAATTCCCATAAATCTTCGGGTTTGTTGACCAAAAGTGGAATTGTTTTCTACTGAGATTTCAATTGGAGTATTTGAAGCTTGTAGTGATGGATCCAAGATTTGAACTTTCCCCGCTTGATAATTGACACTATAATCTATTCCTTCTTGCAAAATTCTTCCACCTGCTGTAACAACTACTGATCCTCTTGGTACGTTAAAAGCACCAATAGGGTATCCATCATTTCCAGCAGATTTATATCTCCCTCTTAATAGAAATTTATTTTTATCCGCATCTTGTAATGCTGCTGCCTGAGTGCTGGCATACATATTCCTGAAGACATATTTAGTTTGATTAGCATTATAGGTTGTGCCATTATAATCTTCGGAAATATTGGTTCTTAGTTTTTCAAATAAATGTTTCCCAAAAGGTTCTACTGTTGTAAATAGTAATCGCCCGTTTTCTTGATCTACGGTTAATCCTGGCAAGAAATCAAAAAAACCATCTCCACCCGCTTGAGGGTCATTATTATAATTCAATTTATCAACATTGAACACTTTTAATAAGGGAGTTTCGGCAACATCACTTGGCAATGGTGAGGTAGTATTTGCAGGTGTTATATAATTTAATGGAGACGGATCAGAGTATAAAATATTAAACCTAAAATCTTCTTGTTGTAATTGAAAACCACCCTGGATTTGGTAAATGTTCTTCATCATTAAGTTCCAAATTGGTTTTTGAACATTGGTTAAATTACTTTTTAGCATTTTCAAAATTAAATTTTGGGAAGACACTGTTTGGTTAGCTGCTCCTTCATCTTGCACTACAGTTGCATCTACACCATCTGTACCAAACTCTCCAACTTGATATACTGCATCTCCAATAGTATATTGAAACGCAACCGCCAAAACCTCATCGTTGGCTAACCGTTGTTGTAAAGAAATGTAACCTAATTGCGGATGAAATTTAAATTCATTAGGTGTAAGTTTACGAGCATTCTCAAGTTTAGAATAATCGGTGCCTTCATCAACAGTTACACTATTGTTAAATCCCGCACTTGAAGTTACAATATCTCGAATATTTGAATTTAATAATCCACCACCAGTAGTTATTAATTTTGGATCGTATTTGTTGTTTTTATTATCTGATGGAGTGTCAATTGGCGTTGATAAGAAAAAACCATTGGTAATATCAAGAGGTGCAATGGCAACTATTTGACTGTCCGTAAAACCTGTAAGTCTAGATTCTCCTAAATCTTGTAGCGCTATAATATTTCGTAAATTATTATTGGTATTACTAACGCGATTTTGTCTGTTGGTGACCCAAACTTCGATTCGGGTGATTTGAACTCTACTATCAATAAATGGATAATTACGTAATGCCTGATCGTATTTATTCCTGAAATATTGTGATAGGAAAAAGTGCCTGTCGGCGTCATAATCAAGGGCAAACATTTCAAAGTCTTGAATGGTGCCGCCGCCTTGTGCATTTACTGACCTAGTTTGTGATTTTTGTTCTGAAAAAACTCCAGTAACCGTAGTTTTTCCGAATTGTAATTGTGCTTTTACTCCAAACAAACTTTGAGCTCCACGAATCAATGAGTTGGTTAATGGCATACTCACGTTACCAACTTCAATTTTTTGAATTATATCATCCTCTGTTGGTGCATATTCTAGCTTTATTAAATTTTGGAAAGCAAAAGTTGACTCGGTATCATAATTAATGTTAACATTCAGTCTAGTTCCAACTTTTCCTAACAAACTCATACTGATTCTTTGGTCGAAATCAAATGTTGTTTGAGATCTGTTTCTTGGAGAAAAAGAGGGGTTATCTTGTTTAGTATATCGAGCACCCAAATCCATTTCTACGGAGCCAGTGGGTTTTACATCAATTGTATTTGATCCAAAAATAGACTCAAAAAATCCTGAATTAATATAATATCTTGGTAATAAATCTTTTTTGGCTGCTTCACTTCCTTCTTTTTTACCGTCAATGGCATCTGATTTTTTCTTGAAATAATCACGCATCGACTCGCGAAGCACTAATTCCTCATACTCTCTTGGAGTTAAAACAATTGGATAATTGATGTTAAATCCTTCTATTGTACTAGAGTAGATATACCTGTTTGTGACAGGATCATAGGTATACATATTTACAATACTATTAGGATTTTGCATTTCAACTCTTCCTATAGAATAACCAGTAGAATCTTGTGGAGTTGGGTTAACTTGTGAAAACGAAGCAACACTAAACAACAATACTAACGCAAAAAGTATTCTTTTAAAATTTAAAAATGATTTTGTAAAGTATATTGATTTCAAAAATTATAAATTTTTTAATGCTTGTTTAATTATCATTTCAACTGAAGCTTCAGGGTTTTCTTTACTGATTTTATCCACTACTTTTTCTGCATTCTTTCTCATATAACCCAAGACTTCCAAAGCAGATAACGATTCTTCTCTATTAATATTGTGTTGAGAGGAAGAAATTTCATTTAAATCATAAATTTTTAACACTTTTTCTTGCAAATCTAGTATAACTCTTTGGGCTGTTTTGCTTCCAATTCCTTTTATACCTTGAATGGTAACTACATCTGCACTGGCAATAGCTTGAATAATTTGTTTTGGGTCTAGTGACGAAAGCATAGTTCTAGCAATACTTGCTCCTATTCCTGAAACTGATAGTAATAATTTAAACAATTCTCTTTCTGATTTTTCCATAAAACCAAACAAAGAATGGGCATCTTCTTTTATTTGAAGGTGGGTATACAATTTGACAAAATCGGTGTTGGGAAGTAAAGAAAAGGTATGCAACGAAATGTTTATATGATAACCAACTCCATTACAGTCAATTACTACTTCGGTTGGCGATTTTTCAACCAATTTTCCTTGAATGTGTGCTATCATTATATATTAAATATGGAGCCAAATATAGCAAAATTCTTTAATTGATATCAAGTCATTTCAATGACACTACAATAATACAAAAACTATTTGGAGACCATTCCTTTTCTTTTTTCTTTTTCTTGTGCATCAACTACTGCAACAGCCACCATATTGACCATTTCTTCCACGCTTGCTCCCAATTGAAAAATATGAACTGCTTTTTCCATTCCCAACATAATTGGTCCAACAGAATCAACTTTGTACAGTTCCTTCAATAGTTTGTAATTAATGTTTGCGGCTTCCAAATTTGGAAAGATTAACGTGTTTACTTTTTTTCCTGCCAACTTTGAAAAAGGAAATTTATTTTTTAACATTTCAGCATTCAGAGCAAAATCGGTTTGTATTTCGCCATCAACAATTAAATCTGGATAATATTTATGCAAATATGCCACTGCTTCTCTTACTTTTGTAGCACTTTCATGTGATGAAGAACCAAAATTAGAAAAGGAAACCATGGCAATGACTGGTTCCATACCAAACATTCTAACAGTTTTGGCAGTCATTAAAGCAATTTTTGCCAATTCATCGGCTGTGGGATTTGGATTGATGGCAGTATCCGATAAAAACATTGGGCCACGATTGGTCATCATCATATTGGTAGTAGCAATAAGAGTAATTCCTGGAGCTTTTCCTATCAATTGCATTAAGGGTTTTACTGTTGATGGATAACTTCGAGAATAGCCCGAAACCATAGCATCAGCATCGCCCTCATTGACCATCATGGCTGCAAAATAATTACGCTCACGCATCCATTTTTGAGCATCGAGTAACGAAATTCCTCTACGTTGTCTCGATTTCCAATAAATATCTGCATATTTTAATCTTCGTTTGTCCTCTTCTTTAGTTTTTGGATCAAAAATAGGCACTTCGACATCAAATCCTAATTCTTCTTTGAGTTCTAAAATCAATTCTTTATTCCCTAAAAGTATGGGGTGAGCAATACCTTCTTCATAGGCAATTTGGGCTGCTTTCAACACATCTAAATGATCGGCTTCTGCAAAAACAACACGTTTTGGTTCTGTCTTAGCACGATTGGTAAGCAAACGAACCATCTTATTATCTGAACCTAAACGTTCTAATAATTCTTCTTCATACTTCTCCCAATCTGTAATGGGGTTCAAAGCCACACCCGAATTCATAGCAGCTCTTGCCACAGCTGGAGCGACCACTGCAATTAATCTTGGGTCAAATGGTTTTGGAATGATATACTCTTTTCCAAAATTCAAACGGGTTTCACCATAGGCAATATTTACTTGCTCAGGCACTGGTTCTTTTGCTAATGCTGCTAAGGCATGAACCGCTGCCATTTTCATTTCTTCGTTTATTTTAGTAGCTCTTACATCAAGAGCTCCACGAAAAATATAAGGAAAACCAAGAACGTTATTCACCTGATTAGGATGATCTGAACGACCAGTTGCCATGATAATGTCTTTTCTGGTAGCAATAGCCAAATCATAATCAATCTCTGGAATTGGGTTTGCCATAGCAAAAACTATTGGAGTTTTTGCCATTCCTAAAAGCATTTCTGGAGATAAAATATTCCCTGCAGATAGACCAAGAAAAACGTCAGCACCAACCAAAGCTTGAAGAAGTGTAGTGCCTTTTTTCCCGTGGGTGTATTTCATTTGTAAATCTGATAAATCTGTTCGGTCCGCAGAAAGTACACCGTCTTTATCAAACATAACTATGTTCTCGGGTTTTACACCAAGTAAGACATATAAATTAGCACATGCCAATGCGGCAGAACCTGCGCCAGAAACTACTATTTTTACGTCTGTTGTTTTTTTCTTGGCAATTTCGAGTGCATTCAATAAAGCTGCAGAAGATATAATGGCTGTTCCGTGCTGATCATCGTGCATCACAGGAATATTCAACTCTTCCACCAAGCGTCTTTCTATTTCAAATGACTCAGGCGCTTTGATATCTTCAAGATTGATACCGCCAAAAGTGGGAGCAATATTTTTTACGGTAGCAATAAATTCTTCGATGTCTTTTGTCCCAATTTCGATGTCAAAAACATCAATGTCGGCAAATATTTTAAACAACAATGCTTTTCCCTCCATTACTGGTTTTGAAGCTTCTGGACCGATATCACCCAAACCCAAAACGGCAGTACCATTAGTGATTACGGCTACCAAATTTCCTTTGGCAGTATATTTATATACGTTATTAACATCTTTGGCAATTTCTAAACAGGGTTCAGCAACACCCGGTGAATAGGCCAAAGACAAATCTCTTTGGGTTGCATATTTTTTGGTAGGAACTACTTGAATTTTTCCTGGAGTGGGTTTGGCATGGTATAAAAGTGCTTCTCTTCGCTTACTGTCTTTATTCATTTTGGTATATTTTCTTCCGGGGTACAAAGGTAGAAGACTGAATGTAAAAAGGAAATTTTTA
>NZ_JBKCVI010000058.1:0-11351 GCF_046317795.1 Flavobacterium sp.
TATAGAAAATTTAGACCAAATATTCGTTTTACTTTTCAATGTGCCGGTGCTCCGACTGCTGGTGATGCAATATTAGGTGCTGAAAATTTTTGTAAAGAAGAAGCAGTTACTTTAAGTGTTGTTAATGATGAAAAAGCAACGGGAGTGCATTATCAATGGTACTATTCTTATGCAGATGATGATAATTACGTGTCTCTGCCAGGACAAACAGCTGCTACTATTCCAGTAGAGAGAGCGGGTGTAGATATGTGGTATAAAAGAGATATTGGCTGTAATCATAACTTACCAGCGGGAACAAGATCGTCTCTTGGTGTGAAAGTTACTGGAGTGAATACTTGGAATGGCACTTCTTGGAGTTTTGGAAGTAATCCGTTGCCGGACTCACCAGTCAGAATTCAAGGAAATTTTGATACTACTGTCAATGGAAGTTTGCCCATGGGTCCTTGTAACCTAAAAATAGTATCTGGAACGTTCACTGTACGAAGCGGAGATTTTATTTCATTAAAAGAGAAATTAGTTGTGGACGATGCTGCCACTGTGATTTTTGAAAATAATGCTAGCTTAATTCAGGAAAATAATGCTGCTGTTAACGAAGGTAAAATACTTTACAAAAGAGATTCTCAACCAGTTCGCATGTTAGATTATACGTATTGGTCCTCTCCGGTTGCAGGAGTGACACCATTTCAATTCTCACCGGGAACACCATCAATTAGGGTTTATCATTGGAATCATCTTACCCAAGCTTGGGTCAATGGTATAGCAAATAGTCCTATGGTTGCTGGAAAAGGATATATAATACGTGCACCAGATGGGTATCCTTCAACTGGAACTGGAACTGTCTTTCAAGGATCTTTTTTAGGGGTGCCAAACAATGGTCTTATTACTGTGCCGTCACAGGGTGGTTCTGCCAATTGGAATTTATTAGGAAATCCTTATCCTTCCGCTTTAGATGCTAATAAGTTTTTATTAGCCAACAGTACTTTGCTCGACGGAACTATTTTTTATTGGACACACAACACACTTCCGAGTGCCGCTTTAAACCCTCTTTTTCCGCACATATCAAGTTATACTTCTGATGATTATGCAACATACAATTTCACGGGATCTGTGGGTCTTCCTTCAATTAGTTCGGGGAATAATACTCCTCCAGGTCAATTTATAGGTGCAGGTCAAAGTTTTATGGTTAAAGGTGGAGCATCATCAGGCAATGTAGTATTTAACAACGACATGCGAAAAAACATAACTGGATATAGTAATTCACAATTTTATAGAAATAATGCAACCAATTCTGAAGAAGTTGAAAAAAACCGACTGTGGGTTGAAGTAATTCATCAAAATGGGAAATTCAATCAAACAATGGTTGGTTATGTTGAAGGAGCAACGGACGGACTAGATTGGGGTTATGACTCTACAATGACACCATCTGGAGATTTAAAAATTTACACAAAAATTGGGGATGATAAATTAGTCATTCAAGGTAAATCTTTGCCATTCAACTCAAACGATAGTATTCCATTAGGATTTTCTACTACCTTGACTGGTGAATTTACATTAAACTTGTACCAGTATGATAGTATTTTTGAAAACCAATCCGTTTATTTATTAGACAATGCTACATCAACTTTTCATGATATTAAATCTGGGATGTACACCTTTACAAGTATACAAGGAACTTTTGACAATCGTTTTGAACTTAGATTTAATGATGAAATGCTAAGTTTAAATCCAAACATAAAAACAGAGAATAGTGTTTTATGTTATACTAATAATTCTGATATTATTGTTAAATCACTAACTGGTCAAATTCAATCTGTTACGATTTTTGATAGTACTGGAAGAGTACTTCATAAAAAAACTAGTTTAGATACTTCAGAAATACTAATTTCAGAAATCGCTAAAAACAACCAATTATTACTAGTTCAAATTGAGAGCGACAATGGAGTTAAAGTTACAAAAAAAATCATATTTTAATTAACTATCTGTTTTATATATATTCATGAAAAAAAACTACTTTATTATGAGCACAATACCAATGTTAAACATATTTATAAAGAAATCTAACGCATTCAAATGTATTATACTACTTTTTATACTTTTCTTTAATGATATAAAGGCACAACAAACATTCACTTTAGGCGATGGCGTAGAGTCCAACAACACTTTAGGAGTTTCTCCTTTTGCAACGATTAACAGAAATAATAGATCTCAATACCTTTATTTTGCTGAAGAATTATATAACGCAGGATTTAGCATATCAGGAAACGTGATTAAATTGGCAATTAACATCACTGAATTAGGATTGCCATCAAGTTTAAAGCCAGAAAACATTAAAATAAAAATGGGAATGACTAATTCCTTTGTATTGGGGTCAACTCTTGTTGATGATTTACCTGTATATTATGAATCAACCGTTGAAAATATTACTGGAACGGGTTGGTATACCTTTAATTTAAACACGCCGTTTGCATGGGATGGATTTCGAAATATTATTGTTGAAATTTGTAGAAGCAATACCAATTTTGGTACTAGCTTTTCTGTTCAATGTAAGAATTTTCCAGCTGGAGAACGCGTTTCAGTCGCAAATTACACCAATAATACGTCACCCGTTGGATGCAGCTTACCCAACCAAAACTTATTGGCAGAAATATTCGCCAGAAGAAGACCTAACATGCAATTTACAATAACAAATCCATGTGACGCAACACCAGTTGGTGGTCAAACAATAGTTTCTGCTGGTCCTTATTGTTCAGGAGAAGCATTCACACTTTCTGTTCAAAATGGTTCCATAGCATCAGGGTTGTCATACCAATGGCAATCATCACCTAACGATAACGGACCATGGACAAATATTCTAAATGCTACCGACGCCTTTTATTCTACTACTCAAAGTATAGCTACCTATTATCGAAGAGCTACAACATGCGATATCGTTTCTTCAACGATTTTCGATTTTCCTGTATTTGTAGGAGGAGAAGGTTGCTATTGTACCTCTTTAGTAGCAAATGAAAATGAAATTGGCATAAATAATGTAACCATAGCAGGAATTAATAATTCATCTTCGGGCTTACCAGCGTATTCCAATTTCACAGCAATTCAAACTGAATTAGAAAGAGAAAGCACAGTTCCACTATCTGTAAATGTTAGCCCTGATGGGGGAACAAATTATACAATGGCTTGGATAGATTGGAATCAAAATAGGCAATTCGAAGTTAGCGAATCATATATTTTAGGTTCTGCAACAGGTGGAAATAATATTAATTCTGGAATTACCGCAAACATTACCGTACCAGCTCAAGCATTACTGGGTTCAACAATAATGAGAGTGAGAACAAAACAATCAGAAGCGGCAACATATCCATTACCTTGTGAATCAATTGCTAATGGGGAAGCAGAAGATTATACAGTGATAATTAAAGAAAATTTAAATAATGATGAATTTTCAACTATAAATGAAACAGTTATCATTTCAGTTTCTAATTCAAATATACATTTCTTAGCAAAAGAAGAAGGTATCCAAAAGATAGATTTATATGATTTATGTGGACGTTTGATTTTCAGTAATTCTATTGCTAATGAAAATGAATATAAAATCTCTGGGTTAAATCAAAAAAAACAATTACTTATTGCCAAAATTGTATTGTCTAATGGACAGCAGTTTACCAAGAAAATAGTTTATTAAAAATACAATTCTAAATTCTATAGCTTATGAAAAATCAATTTACAATTAAAACGGTTATATTGCTAACGAACGTTTTCGTTACAGTTTTTAGTTTTGCTCAATGCAATCCGCCGACAGGAGTAGTGGTAAATAATATTACCTCTATCTCTGCAGTATTAAACTGGACAGCATCAAGTTCTGCTCCGGGCGAAGCTTATTTTTATGAAGTTAGAACATCAGGTCTACCAGGCAGTGGTGTTTCAGGTTTGGTAGTAAGTGGTTCAGTAGGTGATGGCGTATTTTCGTCTCTTGTTTCTGGATTATCATCAATAACTACTTATTCTGTTTATATGCGTTATAAATGTACCCCAACACCGCTTTTTAGCAGTTGGACAGCTGCAGTTACTTTTTCAACAAACCCATTATTACCGCCAGTCGCTGCTTCAGCTTCAGGAATTTCAGATACATTATTTACTGCTCGATGGATAGGTGTTTCTGGAGCTACAGGATATCGCTTGGACGTAAGTGAGTTTAGTGACTTTTCAGTCCTGTTATCGGGTTATAATAATTTATTTGTTGCCAGTAACTTTACAAGCAAACTTGTATCTGGTTTAAATCCTTCCACGGTTTATTATTACAGAGTTCGTGCAGAAGGTCTTAGTGGTGGCACTCCAGTAACTACTAGCAATTCAAATGTGATTACAGTAACTACCCTTAGTGCACCTACTTTAGTAGCCATATGGTCAAACGGCGCTTGGTTGAATGGCGTTTTACCAGCTTCTGATCATGATGTGATTTTAGATGATAATTTTGTTTCAGATGGTAATAATATGGATATGATAGAAGTTAAAAGTTTAACTTTAAATCAAGGACATACTTATACTATAGCTTCGGGATATAATGTTATTGTATATGAAAATATAATTAACAATAGTAGTGCAGCTTCGTTTGTTGTTCAAAATAATGCTAACTTGTATCAACTTAGCGACTCCGCTCCTGCTAATGTTGGAGAAATTACGGTGTTACGTAATAGTTCTGAAATTTTTCGTTTAGATTATACCATGTGGTCTTCACCAGTTACTGGAACTCAAACATTAAAACAGTTTTCTCCATCAACTCTTGACAATCGCTTTTATGAATACAATACTGTTAATAATCATTTTTCATCAATTGACCCTTTGACAAGTACATTTGAACCAGGAAGCGGTTATTTTATACGAGCTCCAAATGATCACGTGGCAAATGAAGTACCAAATGTGGCACAACATTGTCAAGGCACCTTTGTAGGTGTTCCTACTAATGGTGTAGTCAATGTTGATTTAGACACTGGTGGTCAAGGATTTAATTTAGTAGGAAACCCTTATCCAACGGTTATTAGTGCAGACGCACTATTTATGGAAAACGCTAGCAATATTGATGGTACGCTTTATTTTTGGAGAAGACGAAACGATACTTCAGGTTCAGGAAATTTGGGGACTTTTTATGCAACTTATACTGAATTAGGAGGTACTGGTTCAGCAACAAGTGATGATCCAAATGGCTTTATTCAAGTAGGACAAGGATTTTTGGTAAAAGCATTAACTCCACAATTAACATTTAACAGTGATATGAAAGTTCCAGATTCTTTTGAAAATCAGTTTTTTAGAAATTCTTTTGCTGTTAGTCAAGTTGAAAAACACCGTTTGTGGTTAAATTTAACAAATGAAAGTGGCGTATATAGTAGAATGTTGGTAGGATATGCGGAAGGAGCGTCAAACTCTTTAGATCGTTTTGATGGAAAGTATTTTAACGATTCACAAGTAGCTTTAACCTCATTACTAAATAACGAAGAATATTCAATTCAGGCAAAATCTTTACCATTTTCAACAGAAGACACCATTCCTCTTGGGTTTAAAGTTGTAGCAGCAGGAACATATACTATTTCCTTAGATAAAATGGATGGTATGTTTGAAGAAGGCCAATTAGTTTATTTAGAAGATACTTTTACCTCAACAATTCACAATTTAAATGCAGTAGATTATACTTTCTCTACTGGGGCAGGAAATTTTAATAATCGTTTTGTTTTGCGTTTTTCAGCTGAAAGTTTAGGTATTGATGAACCGTTTAATGCTAATGCAGTTACCGTATTTGTTTCAAACAATTCTATTAACATAAAAAGTGTAAATGTTGATATAAAATCAATAGCTGTTTATGATATACAAGGAAGAAAGCTATTTGATCACGATACCGTTAATTCAACTGAATTTAAAATTGATGCCTTAACAAAAAACAATCAAGTATTGATTGTTAAAATTAAAGACCAAAACGGTAATTTAATTTCTAAAAAGGTAATTTTTTAATACATTATTTATAGTAAGGCAAATAGAAACTCCTCAATCTGAGGAGTTTTTTTTATAAGTACGATAGATTTATTTAGTGCTCATGAGAAAGAATAAAAATACGTATTTAGAAAAATTAAGTTATAAAAAACAAATTAAGAATAAATGAGAACAAGAATAGTATTATAGTCTATAATGATTTTTTAAATTAAATCCATTACAGAAAGTAAAAATTTGAAGGAATTGGTGCAAAAGTAAAAAAGCAAAATCAATAAACTAAAGCGAACATTTCATCATTTTTAACAAACTATTCATTGGCTTGTGTATTAAAAAAGGTATATTTGAGTATTAATTTTAAAAATAGTACAATGAAAAATCTGATTGCTTTATTACTTCTGGTTATATTTTCGTCTTCTGTTTCTGCTCAAGACAATTTGGCTTTTCAAGCTAAAATTGACAATAAAAATGGCGATATTCTTTATATTCAAGAAAATGGTAAAACTGTTCAAGAGATTAAACTTAATACAAAAGGGTTGTTTCAAGCAAAGTTTCCTATTAAAGAAGGATTTTATCAGTTATTTGACGGAGCAGAATATGCGCAGTTATTTTTAAAGAATGGTTATGATTTAAAGATGACTATGGATGCTGCTCAATTTGATGAAACTATTAAATTTCAAGGCAAAGGGTCAAAAGAAAATAATTATTTGGCTGAAGAAACCTTAGCAGAAGAGAAAATAGATATTATTAAATGGATGGCATTAGACCAAGAAAACTTTAATAAGGTAGTTGATCAGAAAAAAAATACCGACATTGAGAAATTACAAAAAGCGGGACTTGATCCTTATTTTACAAAAATGCATGCAGCTGAAATCGAAACTAATTTACAAAGACTTCAACAGTATTATGCTCAAATAAGTGCAAACAAAAAAATGAATAATGCTAAAGCACCTAATTTTGATTA
Organism: Flavobacterium sp.; assembly: GCF_046317795.1. Classification (GTDB taxonomy): domain Bacteria; phylum Bacteroidota; class Bacteroidia; order Flavobacteriales; family Flavobacteriaceae; genus Flavobacterium. Next base: position 6,938 of record NZ_JBKCVI010000058.1, read on the forward strand.
TGAAAATCACAAAGGCGGAAAAACTTCTTTAGAAAGCTTAAAAGGAAAATATGTTTACATTGATGTATGGGCAACTTGGTGTGGTCCTTGTAGAGCAGAGATTCCTTCATTAAAAAAAATAGAGGAAAAGTTTCATAATAAAAATATTGAGTTCGTTAGTATTTCTGTTGATGTAGATAAAGATCATGACAAATGGAAAACATTTGTAACCGATAAAGCACTAGGAGGAACGCAATTATTTGCTGATAAAAACTGGTTGTCTGATTTTATAAAAGCTTTTAATATAAATTCAATACCAAGATTTATATTAATAGATCCTTCTGGAAATGTAGTCGATGCAGATGCTGCAAGACCTTCGGATCCAAAATTAGAACAACAACTAAGTAGTTTACTTCAATAGAAAAGTTAAAATTTTGATTATTAAAGTCCCGAGAAATCGGGATTTTTTTATTTCCTAAATATTAAATTTTTACAATGTTATCAAATTGTTAACAAAAAGTTTGTTAATTGTAAATTAATTGTTATATTTGTTAAGTAATAATAAACAAATAAACCTACGATTATGAAAAAGATACTATTTTTAGGAGTGTTTCTGATTTCAGGAGTTGCCTTTTCCCAATCTGCTAAACCTGTGTTAGAACAAGAAGGAAAGTTAGTAAAAGCAACATATTACTATGAAAATGGTAACATGCAACAACAGGGATATTTTAAAGACGGTAAATTAGAAGGACAATGGATTGCCTTTGATGAAAACGGAAATAAAACATCAATTGGAGAATATGCAAATGGACAAAAAACTGGAAAATGGTTTTTTTGGAACAAAACCTCATTAAGTGAAGTTGATTATTCAGATAGTAGAATTGCTTCTGTAAAAAGTTGGAAACAAGATGCTATTGTAAATAGAAATTAAAAGTTAAGATTAATTAATAAAAAAGGAACTTCTATTATTGGAGTTCCTTTTTTTGTTTTTGTTTAAAATATATTAAGATTTCGTATTCATACCAGCTACTTTATAGGTAGCACCATCGCCAGTAGTTTCGACTGCTTCAATAAGTTTTTTTGTGGATATTACAGAAGCATCAAAAGATACAGTTGCTTCTTTTTTATCAAAATCAACAACTGCTTTTTGAACGCCATCCATTTTTGATAATTTGTCTTCGATAGTTTTAGCACAACCCATAGCACAAGTCATTCCTTCGATTTTGAAACTAGTTGTTTCTGGTTTTATAGCTACAGCATTCGTTTTTTGTATTTGAGCTGAAGTTTCTTTTAAATTATCAGGTTTAACATTGCTTGCAGTATCTTTACAGCTCAAAAAAAATGTAGCAATTAAGCTAAGCGCAAAAACAGATTTTAATAAATTCTTAATCATAATATGCTTTACTTATAGAATTGACTGCAAAAATAAAGAAAAAAAAACCCGTCTTATCTTAAAATTTTATCAATTTTTTTAAAACAAACTACTTTCCATATATTCTATATCAACAAAATCCTATTTCAAAAGATATTTTTTTATGATTATTGAGAGACTAATTTTTAATGAATTTGCTTTTAACACTATTACCTCCAGTTCCAACCTCAATAATATAAACACCATTAGATAAACCTTCAACAAAAACTTGATTGGTGTTTTTTGAATTTTCAATTAGCAGTTTTCCAAATAAATCATACACTTTTATTTTATCTATTACTAAATTGTTTTTGGATTCTATGTTTAAAATTGAATGCGCAGGATTAGGATAAATTTTTATATTAAAATTTTTTAGTTCCTGAAATTGTGTGTCGAGAAGGTTGATAGTAACAGTTTGGATTTTAAAATTATCGACACCGCATTTTGTTGCTTTGAGTTGCACAGTATAATTACCGGTAGTAGTATAATTATGTGAAGGATTATTTAGCGTTGAGGTAGTTCCATCTCCAAAATTCCATAAATAGGTTGTGGCATTGGTAGAAGTATTGTTAAAAGACACTTGCCCACCAGTAGTTGTATAGGTAAACTGAGCTGATGGATCATACTGTCCAACGCGCCATTCAAGCAAGTTGTTATAGACTATTGTTTTAGTTGCGGCTCTTATTGTTTGTGCATCTACTGTTGAGAGTGTGGAATTGAAAGTAATTAGCGTTGGGTCTTCTCTAAACATTACAGTATAAAAAGTACAGGCAGCAACATAAGTTCCTGCCACTGATGGATGGCTTCCATCGGCTTGATACAATTCAATTGTTGGGAAATTTTGTCTAATATACCTCCAAACTGCTCCAACAGGAGATACAATAGCATTATTATCTTGTGCCATCGTTCTATATCTTGCGTTTAACAGATTATCCATTCCCAAATAGGTACAAACTTCTGGCAAGTTTGGACAGTTTTGTGCGTCACCATTTTTTCTACCCCAAGTCATATAAAATGCGGTTTCTGTGCACGGGTTTGCATTAGTAATGGCATTGTTCAAGAACTGAGCATAGGGATAAACTTCTTCTTCTACTTGCCAATCTGGAAAGGAAGGATATTGGCTTTGCTCTTGTAAGACTACAAAGTCCCAAGTGCCAAGAGCAATTTTTTGTAGCGTAGTGGCATTGGTGGAATGATCCATAAATCGATAACCACCTGGTGCGCTACTGTCAAATATAACATTATCTCCAACTGAGTTGGCTACACTAGCAACCATTTGGGGTAAATTATTGACAGAAGTGTAGCTATTTCCTACAAATAGTATTCTTTTGGTTTGGCTTTGGCCAAGAGTAATTGTCAACAAACTAATTGCTGCAAATACTATTAATCGTGAAATATTATTTTTCATTTTTTAAAGATTAAATTTTTAAAGCAATTTTTTATCACTCATTCACACTTCAAATTTACTAATATCGATTAATTTTTAATTATCTTTTTGGTTACTATTTTATCGCCCGAAAATGCTTGAATTAAATAAGTTCCCGAAGATAGATTTTGTAAATTGACATTAGTTAGATTGGAGACTTGAGAGTATATCAATTTGCCCTCTATATTATAAATGTTGATTTTATCCAATTCTAAACCTGTCTTTGTTTTTATGTTAATTATTGAATTAGTTGGATTTGGAAAAACTTCAAACAAATCTTCATTAAAATCGATTGTTCCCAATGAATTTGTAGTAAATGTAGAATCTGGTCCAACATGAGTTCTATAAACATTTCCAATAGAGATACTTTCTGTGCGAACCCTATAATGATAGGTAGTATTGATTGTTAAACCAGAAATAATTGTGGATACTGCAAAAAATTCTGATGTTGTTGGAGGAGGAAATGAGCTTGGTGTTGCAACTACATTGTTGCCATAATTAGTTGTTAAACCATATTCAAACTTTACATTAGTGTTAATTCCAAAACCAATATTATCAGGACGCACACTTCCATTTAATGTGGCTGTAGTTCCAGTAATAGAAGTGGCAGGGACAGGATTTATTATTGGACCATTAAAATATTGTAATAATTGGTCTGGACTATAGTAGCTCACCCCATTTTTAACCACTTTTACTCTCCAGTGATAGAATGTATAGACAGGTTGTGGTTGAAAAGTATAAGTTATAGAAACATTACTAAACCCAGATATAACTGCAGGAGTTGCTGCCACGGTTGTGCCATAAGCAGTGGTAAAACCATATTCAAAAAAAACATTTACCCCTGTGGAACTGTTTGGATTAACTAAAGCGCCAAAAAAGAAAGGATCATAAGGTGTGCCAGATGTAGTAGTTGTATATCCAACATTAGAAATTACGGGGTCTCCAATTCCGAATGTTGTAAAAGTAATGTCCGACCCATAATAGGTGTTTGCACCAACCGTTGCTTTGGTTCTGTAATGATAGGTTGTATTTGCTGTCAGACCAGTTAATGTTGCTATTGCATTGGTCAAAACGGTTCCGCTTGTAGTAGTTGGGGTAGCATTTGCGGTGCTGCCATAAGCAGTAGTTGTTCCATATTCAAAAGAGATGGTTGCCGTTGGTCCATAATTGGCATTCACGCTACCATTAAGTGTTGCTTGATTGGAACCAATGTTAGTGGCAGGCAAAGTGCTTACCCATGGAGCAGCTGGAGTTGGTGTAGTGGTTATACTCACTCTATAATCTTCAATTTCACCATAAGACAGTCCGTTTGGACATGGAACATCAGCAGGTAAACCATTACCTCCTTTGTAGATTACTCTCAATCTTGTTAGTCCATTGGTAGCAGTTGTAGGAATTAGAATTGTAAAATTATATGTTTGGGGAGTAGTTGCTTGACAGTTGGCATCAATAGTTGGAGAGGGAACAAAGCCCACTTTTTCGGTAATTTCAAAAGAATTGTTTTGGTTTAAATCTACGTAAACTTCAATGAACTTTGTTTCGCAATCACCTTGTATGACTTCAAGAGAAGTAGTTATGTTAACTCCTTTTTGAAGCAA
>NZ_JBKCVI010000059.1:0-7495 GCF_046317795.1 Flavobacterium sp.
TCTTGAATTTCCAATTTTACCAAACTGATACATTACGTTGGATGTCAATTGTGTTTTATCATTGATTTTCCAATAATGTGTCAACATATTAATCGGCTCTTCAACTTCTCTATCACGAGAATTTCGCTTTTCCCCATCTTGATAGCCCCAAAAAGAATTGTATTTTATACCTGCAATACTGGTAATTTCATTAGTGTTTGATGAGTTTCTTCCTCTTCTGTTTTGAGCGTATATTGTAGTAAAGTTTAAGCTGTGCTTTTCATTAAACTTTTTCTCAATACTTGCAAATAATGAATTTGCTGCATAATCTGTCCCTTCAAAATAAGCTTCTTGTGCCCACCGTCTAGAAGCAGAAATTACAAATGCCCAACCTTTTTTATTCATACCCGAAGCATGGGTCATCATGGCTCTCCAATTGTAATTGGTTTGGGTTCCAGCATAAGAAAGACGAGTGCCTTTTCTGTAAATGGATGCTCTAGTATTTATTTCTTGCGTTCCTAAAATTCCTCCAAAAGTATAGTCTGATGGCGCTGAACCCATGGTGAATTCTTGATTTCGTGTTGCATCATTTAATCCACCCCAGTTTCCCCATTGTGGTCTATTATCTAACAACTTATTCATAGACACCCCGTTTATCATAGTGTTTGAATATTCATTATCCAAACCTCTAATCCTAAATCGGGCTTGTCCCCAATTGAAAGCTGCGGCTTGTTGGAAGACGTCTCTCGATGCTTGTAATAATCCAGCTGTATTCTCTGAGCCACTATTATCGTCACCTAAATCATTTTCTAAAATAGTAATAAGGTTAATTTGTTGTTCAAAAGTAATGTCTTCCTCCAAAACAATAATTCCCAAATCTAATATTTTTCCAACTTCTACTTCAACTACTAATAATTGGTCTTTAAAACCGACACTTTTTATCTGAAGGAGTTGGCTTCCTGCAGAAAGTTCATTAAAAGTAAAAACCCCCGAAACATTTGTTAATGTTGTGAGCGTGGTGTTTTGAATAGAAGCAACTACATTTTGTAGCGGTTTTTGAGTTTTTGAGTCAACGACTTTTCCAGTGAAACCCGTTGATTGGGCAAAAACAAAAACAACCTGCAATACAAATAAAGCACTAAAAACAAGTTTTTTCATAAATTAAAAAAGGTTAATTTCTATTAGTCAAGTCTTAATAAAAACTTAAAGCCGACAAATGTACATCTTTTAATAATATTATCTACTTTTGGCTCGAAGTTTGTAAAAAACTTGACATTAAATTAATATACCTTTTATGAGAATTAAAAAACTGATTGCTTTTTTCTTTGTTTTATTCGCAATTTCAACGACAAATGCACAAACAAAAAAGTTTACTATTCATACCGTCGCTTTTTACAATTTTGAAAATTTGTTTGATACGATTAATGGAACAAACAACGATGAAGAATGGCTGCCAGATGGTACTCAAAACTGGACTTCCAATAAATACAAACAAAAACTTCATAATTTAGCTAGGGTGATTTCTGAGATTGGAAGTACGGACAATCCAAATAATTCTCCAACACTCATTGGCGGTTGCGAAATTGAAAACAGGGGTGTACTTGAAGATTTGGTTAAAGAACCTGCATTAATTAATAAAGAATACGGCATAGTGCATTTTGATTCTCCTGACAAAAGAGGAATAGACGTTGCCTTATTATATCAAAAGAAACATTTTAAACCTACTAGTTATAAAAACATACCACTATTGGTTTACCGAAATCAAATTAATCAAGCTGCTAAAGATAAAAATGAAGCAGACGATGCGTCCGACGATAAATCAGAAATTGATAAAAACTTAGACAGAGTGTATACAAGAGATGTATTATTGGTAACAGGATTTTTAGATGGTGAAGAAGTAAATGTTATGGTTAATCACTGGCCTTCACGCTCTGGTGGCGAAAAGAAAAGTTCTCCTTTTAGAGAAGCAGCAGGAAGATTAAACAGACAAATCATGGATTCTATTTTTAAAATCAATCCAAATGCCAAAATTATTACCATGGGCGATTTAAACGATGGAAGTTATAACAAAAGTGTAAAAGAAGGCATTGGTGCTAAACGAAAAAAAGAAGAAGTAAAACAATTTGGCATTTATAATCCTTTTGAAGAAATGTTTTATAAAGGTAATGCTAGCTTATTTTATCGTGATGCAGGAGATATTTTTGATCAAATCATGGTTTCTGAAGCGTTAATAAAAAATGATTATTCAACTTATAAATATTGGAAAGCTGGAATTTATAACAAACCCTATATGATAACTACAATAGGACAATACAAAGGATATCCGTTAAGACATAGCATGACAGAAATTGGTTTTAGTGATCACTTTCCCGTATATATTTATTTAATTAAAGAAGTTAAATAATTTTAAAAGTCTCGATTTTTCGGGACTTTTTTATTTTAACTTTACCTAAAATATTCATTATGGCAACCGCAAAACCTTTCAACCTCAACAACTGGATTGACCAAAACCGTCACCTACTAAAACCACCTGTTGGCAATAAAAATCTATATGTAGATTCTGGTGATTATATAGTAATGATTGTTGCTGGTCCAAATGCCAGAAAAGATTATCACTATAACGAAACCGAAGAATTATTCTACCAACTCGAAGGCGAAATAACTGTTTTTATTCAGGAAAATGGCGTAAAAAAAGCCATGAAACTTTCGGCTGGGGATATGTTTTTGTTACCTGCCAAAACGCCGCATTCTCCATCACGAGCCGAAGGTTCAATAGGATTAGTGATTGAGCGAAAAAGAGAAGGAAAAGACATTCCCGATGGCTTACTATGGTTTTGTGAAAATTGCAATCACAAACTTTATGATGTCTATTTTCCACTTACTGATATCGAAAAAGATTTCCTGTACCATTTTGAACATTTCTATAATTCTAAGGATTTGCGAACGTGTAATAAATGCGGTACCATAATGGAAGCCGATTCGAGATTTACGGGGAAATAATTTTACACCAAATAAGGCATTTAAGTTCATAAAAAGGTTTTTTCTTTGATGCCACATTCCTTATATGGTTTATTATTAGGAGCCCTGCCTGACGGCAGGCAGGTATTTCCGGCTGTCCACTATATCTTTTTATCTCGTTTTAAGAACGAGATAAAAAGGATGCCGTTCCCATCCGGGCTAAAATTCAAAATAAAGATTTACTTTTGCTGTCATAAATTTTACAAACTAATAAACTATACTATAATGGCAACAATTGCACAACAATTTGGCATGACCGAAGCATTAGAAATACTTGGGGTAAGAGCCATCAACGAAGGAACTTCAACAGGAAACCATTGGTTTTCAAACGGAGAAATATTCGAATCACATTCCCCAGTAGATGGTCAATTAATTGGAAAAGTAAAAGCATCAACCCCAGCTGATTATGAAAAAGTAATGCAATCCGCAACCGAAGCTTTTAAAACATTCCGATTGATGCCAGCACCACAACGCGGTGAAATTGTGCGTCAGTTTGGACAAAAATTGCGTGAGAAAAAAGAACCTCTTGGAAAACTAGTTTCTTATGAAATGGGAAAATCATTGCAAGAAGGTTATGGCGAAGTTCAAGAAATGATTGATATCTGTGATTTTGCCGTTGGGCTATCACGCCAATTACACGGATTAACCATGCATTCCGAACGTCCTGGACACCGAATGTACGAACAGTATCATCCGCTTGGAATTGTCGGGATTATCTCGGCATTCAATTTTCCTGTGGCAGTTTGGGCATGGAACACCGCTTTAGCATGGATTTGTGGCGATGTGTGTGTTTGGAAACCATCCGAGAAAACTCCGTTGTGCGGTATTGCCTGTCAAAATATCATCGCCGAAGTATTGAAAGAAAACAACCTTCCAGAAGGCATTTCGTGTTTAATTAATGGCGATTATAAAGTGGGTGAATTAATGACGCACGACAAAAGAATTCCTCTGGTTTCGGCAACGGGTTCTACTCGAATGGGGAAAATTGTAGCGCAAGCTTGTGCGGCACGATTAGGTAAATCGTTATTAGAGTTAGGCGGAAACAATGCCATTATTGTAACTCCGGATGCCGATATCAAAATGACGGTAATTGGAGCTGTTTTTGGCGCTGTTGGAACGGCAGGTCAACGTTGTACTTCTACACGAAGATTAATCATTCACGAAAGTATTTACGACAAAGTAAGAGATGCCATTGTGGGTGCTTACAGTCAATTGCGAATCGGAAATCCTTTAGACCAAAATAATCATGTTGGACCACTTATAGATAAACACGCCGTTGAAATGTATAACAATGCCTTATCAAAAGTTGTTGAAGAAGGCGGAAAAATTTTAGTTGAAGGCGGTGTGCTGAATGGCGCAGGTTATGAAAGTGGTTGTTATGTTAAACCCGCAATCGCTGAAGCAGACAATTCATTTGAAATAGTGCAACACGAAACCTTTGCGCCGGTTTTATATTTATTAAAATATTCGGGCGATGTAACCAATGCTATCGAAGTTCAAAATGGCGTTGCCCAAGGTTTATCCTCTGCGATTATGACGAATAATTTGCGTGAAGCCGAAGCATTTTTATCTGTTGCTGGTTCAGATTGTGGAATAGCCAATGTAAACATCGGAACTTCCGGTGCTGAAATTGGTGGCGCTTTTGGTGGTGAAAAAGAAACGGGTGGCGGAAGAGAATCAGGTTCTGATGCCTGGAAAGTGTATATGCGAAGACAAACGAATACCATTAATTACACTACGAGCTTACCTTTGGCTCAAGGGATAAAGTTTGATTTGTAAATATTACATTTAACCCGTTGGGTGTAATTATTTTTATGGCTAATATTATATCGATTGTCACATTGATCCTGTCGAAATGTATCTTTTTTAAAATGTCTTCGACAAGCTCAGACTGACATTTGTGTTCTAATTGACCTTAAATTTAAATCAAAAAAGATATTATTTATTACTTTTGGTTTATATCACCCAACGGGTTACATTTAATAAAAAAATCTAGGAAAAATAAAACTTAAACGCTATGAAGAAACTATTCTTATTTTTTTTGTTCTCAACATTGTTCTTTACTTCATCATGTGATGATAACGATGATAATCAGATTTTTTGTACAGATCAATTTGTATATGGATTAAATGTCATAGTTCTTGATGCGTCTACAGGAAACCCAATATTTCAAGATATTGAGGTAAAAGCTGTTGATGGGACGTATCAAGAAATATTAGAACTAGTTCCAAGCTCAGAGTATGCATTTGTCGGTGCTGGAGAAAGAGCTGGAACCTATGTTGTAACCATCACTAAAGCGGGCTATCAAACATATACCTCAGCGCCAATTGTATTAACACGAGATGAATGTCACGTTATTCCGCAGTCATTGACAGTGAATTTACAGTCCAATTAATTATAAAAAAACTTTTCGTCAAGTAGTGAAACATATAAATAATATAATTTTTTAGGGTTATAACCTCAAAATAATATAATTTTTTAGGGTTGTAAATAAGTTTTAGTATATTTGCACCATGATAATTAGAGACATTTCTAAAAACATTGTAGCCGATTGGGATTATAAAAAAGCAATTGTGCTATTAGGTCCAAGGCAAGTGGGCAAAACCACATTAATTGAAAAATTAGTGACCAATAAAAAAGTCTTGTTTTTAAATGGAGATGACCCACAAACACGCCTTACGTTTGCCAATGCCAATTTTAATTTTCTGAAAGAAACGGTATCCGATTATGAAGTTATTGTAATAGATGAAGCACAACGCATACAAAATATTGGCGTAGCAGTTAAAATGCTTATCGATGCCAAACTTAACAAACAATTTATACTCACAGGCTCTTCTTCTTTAGATCTAGGCAATGAAATTAACGAGCCGCTAACGGGCAGAAAATGGGAGCATCGATTATTCCCTTTAAGCTGGAACGAAATTAAAAACCACTTTTCTTTTGCAAAATCGTTTGAAAGACTAGAAGAATTTTTAATTTATGGTATGTATCCAGAAGTAGTTACGGAACAAAAAAAACAAAAAATTCTGCTACAATTGGCAGGTAGCTATTTATATAAAGATATTTTAGAATTAGTCAATATCAAAAAACCAGATTTGTTGATGAAACTTCTTAATGCACTAGCACTTCAACTAGGCAGCGAAGTATCTTATAACGAATTGTCAAAAATACTTGGGGTAGATAGAATGACCGTGGTAAATTACATTGATTTATTAGAAAAAGCATTTGTAATATTCAGACTATATCCCTACGCCACCAACCAACGCAACGAAATCACCTCAAAACCAAAAATCTATTTTTATGATAATGGAATAAGAAATGCTATTATTGGACAATTCAGTCCATTACAAAACAGACAAGATGTGGGTGCTTTATTTGAAAATTTCTTTATTAGTGAGAGAATTAAAAAATTATCGTACGAAGGATTTTACGGAAAAACACACTACTGGAGAAATACCCAACAAGCAGAAATTGACTTCTTAGAAATAATAGAAAATGACATAACGGCTTACGAAATAAAATATAACCCAAACAAAAAGGTTATTTTCACAAAATCGTTTACCGAAAAATACCATCCCAAAAACACCATTGTAGTAAATAAAGATAATTTTTGGGAATATTTGTAGCGTTTAATTTGTGATAATTTGAGCAATCTGTGTTTTACTTCGTCTTCTTCACATACTGCGTTAAAATAACAATATGTTGTCCTTCAACTCTGCCTTCTATTTGGTCGGCATTGTCCCAAACTAATTTTATGTTGTGAACGGCCGCGCCACGTTTTGCGGCGAAATTCGCCCCTTTTACATCCAAATCTTTAATTAAAACTACAGAGTCTCCGTCTTTTAGGATGTTACCGTTACTGTCTTTATGAATAATTTTACCTTCATCATCTTCTCCTTCGCCAGTAGCACCAGCCCAAACTAAGGTTTCTTCGTCAAGATACATCATGTCCAACAAATCTTGTGGCCAACCTTCTGCTCGTAATCTGTTCAGCATGCGCCATGCAACCACTTGCACAGGTTTATTTTCATTCCACATGCTTTCGCTGAGACATCTCCAATGATTTGGATCGGTGGTAGTAGTGTTTTCGATTTGGCTTTTACAAGTCGAGCAAACCAAAACAGAATTGTCAAGCGATATGGATTCTTCTTTGGTTAAATGTATTCTTAAGTATTCGGTTGAACCACACAATTCACATTTAGAACCGCTTCTTTCGCTTAGTTTTTGGTCAATGACACTCACCTTTAAAGGTTAAAAGAAGCGCCTATTTGAAACACAAATTGATTGTTATATTCGTCAAATCCTTGAATGTTCTTGTCGTATTTTGCAATAGGAATTCCTCCTTCTGCATATAAACCAAATCCTTCTGAAAAGAAATACCTAACGCCCAAATGTGCACCAAAGTTTCTTAACCCCAAATTCAATCCAGGATAAATATCCATGGCTTTGTCCAATTGAAAAACACTTCCTAAGTTGGCGTTAAAACGAACTTTTGCAT
>NZ_JBKCVI010000060.1:0-3902 GCF_046317795.1 Flavobacterium sp.
TACACCGATTTGATTGGATTAGAAAAAGTAAACGGCGAACACAGTTTGATCATGTTAGTCTACAACATCAAACGCAGCATCAATATCCTCGGCGTACCCGATTTAATAGCCAAACTCAAGACATGGAACTCACCTTACAAGAGAAAAGTCTTGTTTTTGATAAAAACAACCTATATAAAGCTGTTTTTAGCTCGTATTATTTTAGGAACAAGTCAAACTAATTCAAAATATACCTTGGCTTAAAACCCATTTATTGAAGTTTATGCAAGTAAAATAGAGAAGCGTAGAGAAGTTTTTTCACAGCCTGACGTTCCGGCGCTTGGCGAGGTTGCGAACTTCGGAACTGATTATTTTCTGTTAAAGATAATATTTCTTGCGAAACGTGAGCGTGAAGTTATCACAAAATTCGCAATAGCGTGTAACCGCTGTTATCGGCTGCCCTCTTGTCTATTAGTAATTTATGCTTTATTTACAAATAACTCAACCACCATTTTTCTTTATGGCTTTGCTTGTAGTTATCATACCATTTACACAAAGGAAACAAAATAAGAATTACCACAATCCAAATCAAATAAACTCCTGGCAATCCATATCCTTCGCCTGGTATGTTGAAATACCAAACATAGTTTTGAATATTATCTATACTCTCTTTTACGGAATGTCCGTTAAAATAAAAATTTAGTGTTGCTAACAAGTGTATTAAATAAAGATGCAAAATATAATAGAAGAAAGCTGTTCTTCCAAAAATGGATATCGTTCGGGTGAAGCTGTTTTCTACCCTTTCGAGAAGTACCAACGAAAGTAGCGCAATACCTATTGTGACGCACATATACATCAACGATGGTGGATATTTATGTATGTTTATAAAAGATAAAAAGGTATAAAAATTAGTTTTTTGAACACTCCAAACTATTGGATTTCCGTAAACATTTATAAATCGCAAAGCGACAAAAAGCAATAATAAACCACCTCCTATTCTGGTAATTATTTTAGCTCTTTGCTCTTTTGAATATTTTGAAGTAAAAAAGATACCGGAACAATAGCCCAGCATCATCAATCCAAACCAGGGAATAATTGGATAAAACAGTATAGCCGAATGCGATCCCCATAAATTGTGAACTGCAAAGTTCCCGTGATGCAATAAATCCCACAGGAATGTTGGTTTGTAATCCTTTGCCGCTTCAACAAAGTCCAAAAGATTGTGTCCCAATACAAACAGCAATCCTATGGCTAAAATAAATTTATAAGAAGTGTGTATCAATACTCCTAGTAAGACCATACTCACTCCGATTACCCATATAACTTGTAGAAAAAAGAAATTGTAGTTGGGATTATAGGACCACGCAAAAGAAATAATGACAACTTCTACAAACATCAACCACAAACCACGTTTTATCAAAAAGACGCTCAACTCGCTTTTGGTTTTTCGCAGACTTTGTAAGTAAATGGAAACTCCAGACAGGAATACAAATGTTGGCGCACAAAAATGCGTAATATATCTTGTGAAAAATAAAGCAGGTGTTGTAGTTTCTAAATTTAATGGATCATCTGTCCAAGAAGTGATGTGAAAATAATCTCTCACGTGATCAAGAGCCATTATCACCATTACAATTCCACGAAGGATGTCTATTGACATGATTCTTTGTTTTACAGTTGTCGTCATAAAAAACATTATTAGTTTAGTAATTTATATTCTTGATTCTGCGGTAGCCTTGCCACTAACTCCTAAACACCCGCAATAACTCACCTATACTTACCCCAATTTGGGTGTATAAGCGAATATATATTCCTTTTTTTACTTTCAAAAATACTATAATATTCAATATACGTTGTCAAAGTTCAAAACGTTGATAACGTCTGGTTTTCTATTTTATTGTTCCTTAGGGCGACTTCGGAGAGCGGGATTTCTATTTAGTTATCCGCATTGCAAATGCTACATTCTTTGTTCTAATTTAAGAAAGTACTCGTCACAGACAAGCACCAGTTAGGAATTGTCATTCTCCCAATACTTCGGGAAAGGTGAGAATCCATTTTATCACCTATTTTGTCATTCTCCCGAGACTTCGGGATAGGAGGAATCTCATTAGTCACTCATTTTATGTGATTTCTCCCGTTGGTCGAAATGACAAATAAGTCCTTAACTTAATGACATTGTTCGCGGGAGGTATCTTTAATTTAAGCTAATATCGGCTTTTTTGAAAACTTCTTTCAATTCTTCACTAATTTCAAACGCTTTAAGAGGTGGAACATTTGCACCGCCCGGATTTCCAATTGGTATTTTACCAACAAATGATTTTACACCTCCGAAAATTAAGCGAGGAATTTGTCCAATAACTTCTTTACTATTTTTAATTTTCAACCCAAATTTTAACATTTTCCAATGCACTTCCGTGTGTGCAATAGGATATTTTTGCACAATTATATGTGCTCTTTCTAAATGACTCCACGCAACATTTAAGTTTCCTTTATTTAATTCAATTTCGTAATTCTCCAATTCTATTTTATAAAATGGATTTAATTTTTTCGGAACTGATGTATAAAATTTCATAATATTTAACTTTAAATTTTATTTGATTTGTATTTCGGCTTTCTGTCGCTCGAAAGTGACGCACAACTACCTTACAGTCGCATATTCTAAATACATAAACCCTATTTGGTAATATTTACATATTTATTCCCCTTTCTATTTCCAAAAATACTATAATTTTCAATATACGTTGTCAAAGTTCAAAACGTTGATAACTTCTGGTTTTCTATTTTATTGTTCCTTAGGGCGACTTCGGAGAGCTGGGAAATAAACCCGCTAATTTTGCCAAAACCGTATTAGCGGTTCGTTATTTTCAGTCAATATTTTTCAGTCATATTTAAATGCTACTAATACTATTTAACTTTGGAAAATGCCATTTTAATTGCAAGTCCTGTTAGAACACTTGCCATAAACCATTTTTGAGCTTTTACCCATGATGGATTTTTGGCAAAAAATACTGCTGCTTTCGATGCTGTTAGTACAATAATAAAATTGATACTGAAACTAACAAAAACTTGAGTAGCTCCGAGTTGTAAACTCTGTATCATAATTGAACCGTATTCAGGTTTTATGAACTGTGGAAAAAATGACAAATAAAACAAAGCAACTTTTGGGTTGAGTACGTTGGTTAGAAATCCAATAATGAACAGCTTTCTTGGTTTGTCATTCGGCAAATCTGTTTTTGTATCAAAGATATTTTTACTGTTTGGTTTGATGGCTTGGTATGCCAAGTATAAAAGATAAAAAACACCCATTGTTTTCAATAACGTATAAGCAAACGGAACTGCAAAAAGTACCGCAGTAAGTCCGAAAGAAACCATAATTATATGGAACAGAAAGCCACAAATCACTCCTATAAGTGAAATTAACCCTGCATTTTTTCCTTGTGTTATAGTACGAGAAATTAAGTAAATCATATTTGGCCCTGGACTAACAACAAGAATCAATGCTGCTAATGCGAAAAGTAGAATGTCATTAAATGGTATCATATTTCTTCTTTTTTTAGTATCAACAATGTCTGTCGGTTCAATGATCACCAACCACCTTACAGTCGCATATTCTAAATACATAAACCCTATTTGGTAATATTTACATATTTATTTCCCTTTCTATTTCCAAAAATAGTATAATTTTCAATATACGTTGTCAAAGTTCAAAACGTTGATAACTTCAGGTTTTCTATTTTATTACACCGCAGGGCGACTTCGGAGAGCGGGATTTCTATTTTAGTTAACCGCATTGCAAATGCTACGTTCTTTGTTCTAATTTAAGTAGGTACTCGTCACAGACGAGCACCAGTTGGGGTTAGTGCACTTCGATACTTCCTTCGTCAGTACAGGCGGAGCTCAGTGTGGCATTAGGGTTACTAATTGGT
>NZ_JBKCVI010000061.1:0-12296 GCF_046317795.1 Flavobacterium sp.
AGTTGAAGTTGAATATTTTATTGCGTTATGCAAGAATGATTTACCTCAATTAAAAGGTGTAAATAAAAGTGTTTTTGATTCACTTAGAAATATCTACATCAACTTTACTACGGAAGATGCTTTGTTGATTAAAGAGACCGAGAAAACTACCAACCACGATGTAAAAGCGGTGGAATATTTTATTAAAGATAAATTTGATGGACTTGGTTTAAGCGAGTTCAAAGAATTCATCCATTTTGGTTTGACATCTCAAGATATTAATAATACAGCGATACCTCTTTCAACCAAAGAAGCTTTTGAACAAGTGTATTTGCCAAGTTTGATTGGATTAATTGCTAAGTTAAAAGAGTTAAGTGTTGAATGGAAGGACATTCCAATGTTAGCTAGAACTCACGGTCAACCAGCTTCACCAACAAGATTGGGAAAAGAAATTTTGGTTTTTGTGGAGCGTTTGGAAGAACAAATGCGATTGTTATTCAATATTCCTTTTGCTGCTAAATTCGGAGGAGCAACTGGAAATTTCAACGCACATCACGTGGCGTATCCCAATGTAGATTGGAAACAATTCGGAACTACTTTCGTTGAAAATACGCTTGGGTTACAACATTCCTTTCCAACCACACAAATAGAACATTACGATCATTTTGCTGCTTTTTTTGATGCCTTAAAAAGAATTAATACCATCATCATTGATTTAGACAGAGATATTTGGACGTATGTTTCGATGGAGTACTTCAAACAAAAAATTAAAGCAGGTGAAATTGGTTCATCGGCTATGCCACACAAAGTAAATCCAATTGATTTTGAAAACTCGGAAGGAAATTTGGGTATTGCCAATGCCATTTTTGAACATCTTTCGGCCAAACTACCAGTTTCAAGATTGCAACGTGACTTAACGGATAGTACTGTTTTGAGAAATATTGGCGTGCCTTTTGGTCACACACTGATTGCTTTTGATTCTACCTTAAAAGGTTTGAATAAATTATTATTAAATGAACCAAAAATTGCTGAAGACTTAGAAAAAAACTGGGCTGTGGTAGCTGAAGCCATTCAAACAATTTTACGTCGTGAAGGGTATCCAAATCCTTATGAAGCTTTGAAAGGATTGACACGAACCAATTCAGTTATTAATAAAGAAGCCATTCATGATTTTATCGGAACTCTAAATGTTTCTAATGAAGTCAAAGTAGAGTTAATGCAGATTACACCTAGTAATTATCTAGGAATTTAATTATTTATTCAAAAATGCTATCTCGAATAATTCGGAGCTTCTTTAGTAATTGTAACATTATGCGGATGACTTTCTCCAATTCCGCTTTGTGTAATACGAACAAATCGCCCAGTTTCCTGTAATGTAGGAATATCTTTTGCACCGCAATAACCCATTCCAGCTCTTAATCCACCGATAAATTGCTGCATACTTTCGTTCAATTCTCCTTTATAAGGAACACGACCAACAATTCCTTCTGGGACAAGCTTTTTAATATCGTCTTCCACATCTTGAAAATAGCGATCTTTTGAGCCGTCTTCCATAGCTTCTATAGAACCCATTCCACGATAGGATTTGAATTTTCTGCCTTCAAAAATGATGGTTTCTCCCGGGGATTCTTTTGTTCCAGCTAATAATGAACCAAGCATCACACAATCTGCTCCTGCAGCAATCGCTTTTGGAATATCTCCTGTATACCGAATTCCACCATCAGCAATTACTGGAACTCCAGTTCCACGTATCGCAGCAGCTACTTCTAAAACGGCTGAAAATTGGGGAAATCCAACGCCAGCTACAACTCTAGTTGTACAAATTGAACCAGGACCAATGCCGACTTTTACGCCATCGGCACCATTTTCTACTAAATATAAAGCGGCTTCGGCAGTAGCAATATTACCAACGATTACATCCAAGTTTGGAAATTTTGCTTTAACGATTTTTAAAACATCAACTACACCTTTAGTATGTCCGTGAGCGGTATCAATAATTACAGCATCAACTCCAGCATTTACAAGTGCTGTTGCTCTTTCCAAGGCATCGGCAGTTACTCCGAGCGCAGCAGCAACGCGCAAACGACCAAATTTATCTTTGTTGGCAACTGGCTTTTGAGCCAATTTTGTAATATCTCTAAACGTGATTAATCCAACTAGTTTATAATTGGCATCGACTACAGGTAATTTTTCAATTTTATTTTGTTGCAAAATTCCTTCGGCTTCTTGCAAAGTAGTTCCTTCGGCAGCAGTAACTAAATGTTCAGAGGTCATCACTTCTAGTATAGAACGAGAATTGATTTTTTCAAAACGCAAATCTCTATTGGTTACAATACCTTTTAATGTTCCGTTCTCATTAACTACAGGAATTCCGCCTATTCCATGTTCTTTCATCAAAATTTTAGCATCGCCAACAGTGGAGTTCAAAGGCAATGTTACAGGGTCGATAATCATTCCAGCTTCTGCACGTTTTACTTTTCTAACTTTTGCAGCTTGTTGCTCAATAGTCATGTTTTTATGCAGAACACCAATTCCACCTTCTTGTGCCATGGCAATTGCCATCGAACTTTCGGTAACAGTATCCATCGCTGCAGAAACAACGGGAACATTCAACGAAATATTTCTTGATATTTTCGATTGGATATTTACTTCCCGCGGTAAAACTTCGGAATAATTTGGGATTAATAGTACATCGTCATAGGTTAAACCTTCTCCAACGATTTTTGAAGTGTGTGCTTTCATTGCAATTTGTCGTTTATGCTGAACTTGGATCAGTATTGTAGTTAAATTGCGAACAAATATAATTAAAAGTTGGAAGTTAGAAGTTGGAAGTTGGAAGTTTTTTATAAATGTGAATTAGAACTCTTTAAAAACATTGCAAATCCAATAAAAATTACTAACTTAGTAAAACTTCTTAACTTCTTTATATGACTAATGTTAAAACAACTTTTAAAGGACTTACAAATAATGAAGTTATTACCTCGCGGATAGAGAATGGCTCAAATTCTTTGGAATATCATAAGAAAAATCATTTTTTAATTTCACTTTTTGCAATGGCAAAAGAACCTATGTTTTTACTTTTGGTCATTGCCGCTAGTATCTATTACATTACAGGTGATTATGGAGATGGAATTTTTATGACTCTTGCTATTTTTCTTGTCGCGGGTATTTCTCTTTTTCAAGAAGCCAGGAGTAGAAATGCCATTGAAACTTTAAAAAAATTATCCCAACCCAAAAGTAAAGTCATTCGCAATAGCGAAATAATTGAAATACCAAGTGAAGAAATTGTGATTGGCGATTTCATTCAAGTAGAAGAAGGAACTTTTATTCCTGCTGATTCTGTGATAATTCAATCCAATGATTTTTCGGTAAATGAAGCTATTTTGACTGGCGAATCCTTATCTGTTTTTAAAAGTGAAACTACAGAAGAAAAACAAGTGTTTCAAGGAACTATTGTAGCCACTGGATTAGCAATTTGTCAAGTTACAGCGATTGGCAATACAACCAATATGGGTAAAATTGGCAAAAGTTTAGAAGAAATAGTGGAAGAAAAAACACCTTTACAGATTCAAATTACCAATTTTGTAAAGATAATGTCAATCATTGGATTGGTGATTTTTGGATTTGTTTGGGCTGTGAATTTTTATCATTCGAAAAGTGTTTTAGATAGTTTATTAAAAGCATTAACTATTGCCATGAGCGTAATTCCAGAGGAAATTCCAGTAGCTTTTACCACATTTATGGCGCTTGGTGCATGGCGTTTAATGAAAATGGGAATTATTACCAAGCAAACCAAAACAGTGGAAACGCTCGGTAGTGCAACAGTAATTTGCACCGACAAAACGGGAACTATTACTGAGAATAAAATGAGTTTGGCGCAACTATATCTATTTAATTCAAATACAATTGTTAACACCGATGAAAAATTAAATTCAGAAGCCGAAGATGTTTTGAGTTATGCAATGTGGTCAAGCGAACCTATTCCGTTTGACGCTATGGAAATCGCAATTCATGAAGCGTATACACAATTAGAACGGGTTGATGAAAGACCTAATTATAAGTTGGTTCACGAATATCCATTAGGAGGAAAACCTCCTATGATGACACACATTTTTGAAAATTCTAAAGGAGAAAAAATCATAGCTTCCAAAGGTGCACCAGAAGCATTAATTGAAGTTAGTAACTTATCTGAAAAAGATAAAAAGCAGATTATAGTTGCAATGGAAACCATGGCAGCAGAAGGTTATCGTGTTTTAGGTATTGGAGTAACTGATTTTTCTGGAAAAGATTTTCCTAAAACACAGCAGGAGTTTAAGTTTCATTTTAAAGGATTAGTTGCCTTTTATGATCCACCGAAAGCTAATATTCAAGAGGTTTTTGAGAAATTTTATAAAGCCGGAATCCAAGTAAAAATTGTCACAGGTGATAATGCCGCCACAACTGCTACTATTGCGAAACAAATTGGTTTCAAAGACGCTGATAAAGTCTTGAATGGTGACGAATTAATGGCAATGGACGAAGCTATTTTAAAAGCTAAAGTCATGGAAACCACCATTTTTACCAGAATGTTTCCCGAAGCCAAACTTAAAATTATCCAAGCACTGAAAGACAACAACCAAATTGTAGCGATGACTGGCGATGGTGTAAATGATGGTCCAGCATTAAAATCGGCTCATATTGGAATTGCTATGGGCAAAAAAGGGACTGAAATTGCCAAACAAGCCGCTAATTTAATTTTAATCGACGATGATTTTAGTAAAATGCTTGACGCCATTGCGATGGGAAGAAAGATTTATATCAATCTCAAGAAAGCCATTCAATATATTATTTCTATTCACATTCCCATTATTCTCATTGTTTTTATTCCATTGGCTTTAGGATGGATTTATCCAAACATTTTTACTCCTGTTCATATCATTTTTTTAGAAATAATTATGGGTCCAACATGTTCTATTATTTATGAAAATGAACCAATGGAACGAAACTTAATGTTGCAAAAACCAAGACCGTTAACATCCACTTTTTTTAATTTAAAAGAAATAACGATGAGTATAATTCAAGGTTTGGTAATTACCTTAGGATTGCTTTTTATATATCAATATTGTGTTCAAAACGGAAGTACTGAAGCAGTAACCCGAACAACTATTTTCTTAACTTTAATTGCCTCAAATATCTTTTTAACATTGACCAATCGTTCTTTGTACTATTCTGTTTTCACAACTATTCGATACAAAAACAATCTTGTTCCAATGATAATTGGTGTAACCATTTTAATGACAAGTTTGTTATTATTTGTTCCAATGTTTACCCGTTTTTTCCTTTTTGAAAAGGTATCGTTAGTTCAACTTGGTTTGAGTATTATGGTTGGATTTACTTCAGTTCTGTGGATTGAAATTTATAAGATTTTTAAAAGAAAAAATTAATGATATTCCTTGAAAATTTTTGAAGCTTCATTATAAGCACTTTCAAAACTCATTGGACTGATACTGGTGTTTTCTTTTTGGGCTGTAAAATAGGAGACGAGTTTTTCTGTTGGCATATTACCCGTTAAATCATCTTTTGCCATTGGGCAACCGCCAAAACCTTGAATAGCTCCGTCATACCGACGGCAACCCGCTTTATACGCCGCATCAATCTTTTCATGCCATTTATCTGGAGTGGTATGCAAATGGGCACCAAATTCAATTTGAGGGTATTTTGGAATTAAATGGGAAAACAAATAATCAATTACATCTGGTGTTGAACTACCAATAGTATCGGATAGCGAAAGAATTTTTACACCCATAGTTGCTAATCGTTCCGTCCATTCGCCAACGATTTCGATGTTCCACGGATCTCCATACGGATTGCCAAAACCCATAGAAAGATAAGCAACCACCTCTTTATTTGATGCATCGGCAATATCTAAAATCTCTTGGAGTGTTACTAAACTTTCTGCAATAGTTTTGTGCGTATTTCGCATTTGAAAATTCTCAGAAATAGAAAACGGAAAACCTAAAAATTGAATTTCCTTGTGAACAGAAGCCAACTGTGCGCCTTGAGTATTGGCAATAATAGCTAATAATTTACTTTGTGTTTGCGATAAATCCAATTGAGCCAAAACTTCGGCTGTGTCCTGCATTTGCGGAATGGCTTTTGGCGAAACAAAACTCCCAAAATCAATAGTATCAAAACCCACTCGAAGAAGTGACTGAATATAATCAACTTTTTTTTGAGTAGGAATAAAGTCTCTGATGCCTTGCATGGCATCTCGTGGACATTCTATGATTTTGATGTTTTTCATAAACAGTTTCAAAGATAGTAAAACTTATTTTCTATCGAAACTATCATTAATCTTAATTTATTACACTTTTTGGTAATAATACAAAATATTACACATTTTGGTAATAATTATAAATATTACGTTTTTTGGTAATAATTATTGGTTTATTAAAAATGTTTATTACTTTTGATCTATGATTGTGATACTTACAGGAGATATTATCAACTCAAGAAAGGTTCCTTCCAAGAAATGGATGGATGACTTAAAAACTATATTTCAATCAATTGGGAAATCACCAAATGATTGGGAAATATATCGTGGTGATGAATTTCAATTGGAAATCAAAACATTAGAAGACGCATTGGCAGTTGCTTTCCAAATTAAAGCATTTTTTAAATCTATAAATTTAGATGTTCGAATGAGTTTGGGTCTAGGTGATAAAACCTATAAAGCAAGAAAAATAACAGAAAGTAACGGAAGTGCTTTTATTCGTTCTGGTGAAACATTTGAAACTTTAAAAAAGCAAAAATTAAATTTAGCTATCAATTCTGGAAACGCCGACTTTGATGAAGACTTGAATTTAATGTTAAAATTGACACTATCTTTTATGGACAATTGGCTGCAACAATCGGCTGAATTTGTGCTTGTTGCGATTCAAAACCCAACGCTTTCGCAAGAAGAGATTGGAGTAAAATTGGGCATCAACCAAGCAGCAGTAAGCCGTAGGCAAAAACGTTCCAATTATGATTTATTACTTCAGGTAGATAATTATTTTAGAAAAAAAATCAAAACATTTGATGTATGATTGTGTTTGTAAAATTACTTTTGGCACACCTAATAGGTGATTTTATATTGCAACCAACTTCATGGGTAATTGATAAAGAAACGAATAAATACCGTAGCATTTACTTATACTTACACACATTTTTACATTTTATTTTAGCTTGGGTTTTGGTTGGCAAATTAGAGTTTGTTTGGTTTGCAACTGGCTTAGCAGTTTCACATGGTTTTATTGATTTTTTGAAATTGAATTTCCAAACCTCAGAAACAAAACGCATTTGGTTTTCTGTAGATCAAATTTTACATTTTTTAGTTATTGTAGCCATTACATTGATTTATAGCAACAATCAAATAGACTTAAAGTTTTTTGGAAATCATTTTTGGATCGTGTTTACAGGTTTTATTTTATTAACAAAACCGACTTCGATAATCATCAAAAACATCATTTCTATATGGACACCCGAGAGTAAAACCGATGATGACTCGTTACAAAATGCCGGAAATTATATAGGAATTTTAGAACGTCTTTTTGTGTTTTGTTTTATTTTGATGGGACATTTCGATGCGATAGGGTTTTTATTGGCCGCGAAATCAATTTTTAGATTTGGAGATTTAAAAGAAGCTAAAGACAGAAAATTGACTGAATATGTATTAATTGGAACATTATTAAGTTTCGGAATTGCTTTGTTAATTGGGCTTTTGGTTAAAATAAGTATTGGATTTTCTTTTTAGAATTTCTTTATTTATTTTCGTTACCAAACTTGGACCTTCATAAATAAATCCGGTGTATAATTGTATCAAACTTGCACCAGCTTCTAATTTTTCTAGTGCATCTTCAGCCGAATGAATACCACCAACACCAATAATTGGAAAAGCTTTATTACTTTGTTCCGAAAGAAATCGAATCACTTCTGTAGCCCTTTTAGTCAAGGGTTTTCCTGATAAACCGCCAGTTTCTGTTTTATTTTTGGATTGTAAACCATCTCTTGAAATTGTTGTATTGGTGGCAATAACACCTGCTATCTTAGTTTCGTTTATAATCGTTATAATATCCATTAATTGTTCATCAGTCAAGTCAGGAGCAATTTTTAACAATATTGGTTTTGGAATTTGTTTTTTGGAATTTGAATCTTGCAAATCTCTTAAGAGATTTGTTAAAGGTTTTTTTTCTTGAAGTTCTCTTAGATTTGGTGTGTTCGGTGAGCTAACATTTACCACAAAATAGTCGACATAATCGAATAAGGCATCAAAGCAAGTTAAGTAATCATCGATAGCATTTTCATTAGAAGTAATTTTGTTTTTTCCAATATTCCCACCAATTAGAATTCCATTATTTTTCTTTAATCGTAAAACAGCTTCGTCAACACCACCATTATTGAACCCCATTCTATTGATGATTGCGCTGTCTTCTTTCAAACGAAATAAACGTTTTTTTGGATTTCCTTCTTGGGCTTTAGGCGTTATTGTTCCAATTTCTATAAATCCGAAACCAAAGTTGGAAAGTTCTTTATAGCACTTGGCATCTTTATCAAAACCAGCAGCCAATCCTACCGGATTTTTAAATTTAAGCCCAAAAACTTCTCGCTCCAATCGAGAATCTTTTACCTCATAAATCGATTTTACTATAGATGGAACAAAAGGAATTTTGGATATAAATTTGATAAAACTAAAAGAAAAGTAATGCACTTCTTCGGGATCAAACCAAAATAAAATAGGACGAATGAGTAATTTGTACATGAGTTGTTGTGTTGTACTGCAAAAATAGAAATTCAAATTCAATTTTCATTTTTTAATCCGTAAATTAAATACTAATTTAGCCAATCAATAGTTGCAAAATGATATCAGAAAAACAGTTTCAAACAGAACTCGATTTAATAATACAAAATGGAATTAGGGAAGATATTGGACCAGGTGATTTTAGTTCATTGGCATGTATTCCCGATTCTGCAAAAGGAAAAGCCAAACTTTTAGTAAAAGATACTGGTATTATTGCCGGAGTTGCTTTTGCTCGTATGATTTTTGAAAATGTAGATCCAACTTTGGAAGTGGAAACTTTTATTGAAGATGGAGCAGTAGTAAAACATGGTGATGTGGTTTTTCATGTTTCTGGCAGTTCACAATCAATTTTGAAAGCAGAGCGACTGGTACTGAATTCGATGCAACGAATGTCTGCCATTGCCACAAAAACGAATCAATTTGTAAAACTTTTAGAAGGAACAAAAACCAAAATATTGGACACGCGCAAAACCACACCCGGATTTCGGGCTTGTGAAAAATGGGCAGTAAAAATTGGTGGTGGCGAAAACCATCGTTTTGCTTTGTATGATATGATTATGATCAAAGACAATCACAATGATTTTGCCGGTGGAATTTCTCAAGCAATTACTAAAACCAAAGCATTTTTGAAACATAACAATCTCGATTTAAAAATAATTGTTGAAGCCAGAAATCTTGACGAAATCAAAGAAATACTAAACAATGATGGCGTTTACAGAATTTTGATTGATAATTTTAACTTTGAAGATACTCGAAAAGCGGTTGCGTTAATAGGGGATAAGTGCTTAACCGAAAGTTCGGGAAATATTAATGAAAAAACCATTCGTTTGTATGCGGAATGTGGAGTTGATTATATTTCCTCTGGAGCATTAACACATTCAGTTTATAATATGGATTTGAGTTTAAAAGCTTTTTAAAGTTATATGAGTGTAGAAATTGAAGAAAGATTAAATCGCATACCTATTGTAAAGCAACTTGTTTTTTTACTAAAAAAAATAAAATTGCCTTGGCTTCACGGTTTGTCTTTGTATGAATTGCTTGAATTGTATGCTATAGGAATTATTGAAGGCGCTATTTCTTATCGAGCTGCTGCAATTGCCTTTAGTTTTTTTATGGCATTATTTCCTTTTGCACTTTTTATACTCAATTTAATTCCGTTTATTCCTATTGAAGGATTTCAAGATGATTTTCTAGGTTTTGTTCAGCAGAATGTACCACCAACAACCTATGAGGCAATTTTTAAAATCATTAACGATATTTTGCATAATAGTCATAGTGGCTTACTTTCTACTGGGTTTTTAATGGCAATTTTTTTAATGACAAACGGAGTAAATGCTATCCTTGGCGGATTAGAAAGTTCCCACCATATAACTTTGAAACGAACGTTTATTAGGCAATATCTTATTTCATTAGCATTATCAATTATTCTGTCTTTCGTCTTATTAATTACTGTTGCTGCGATTGTTATTTTTGAAGTATTAATTCAAAAAACTAAAATTCAAGATGTCTTATCAGATAAAATACCTTTGATAGAAATGGGAAGGTATAGTTTCGTTATTCTAATGATTTTAATAGCCACATCTTTGTTGTTTAAATTTGGAGTTAAAAGAGAAAAAAACAGAGCATTTATATCGATTGGTTCCGTATTTACAACAATATTAATTATTATTTCTTCCTATTTCTTTGGGATTTGGGTGGTTAAATTTTCAAAATACAATGAAATTTATGGATCAATCGGAACTTTATTGGTAATCATGTTTTATATTTGGATTAATTGTATGATATTGCTTTTAGGATTTGACTTAAATGCTTCCATTCAACACATAAAAAGAGAAAAACAAAAAGAACTTGATATACTATGAAACTAAAAACACTTTATATTTTTATATTCTTCATAAGCCAAATTAGTTTTTCACAAACTATTCTTGGAAAATGGAAAACGATTGACGACGAAACTGGAAAAGAAAAAAGCATAGTCGATATTTTTGAAAAACAAGGTAAAGTATACGGCAAAATTATTGAAATTTTAGAAGCGGAAAATAGGCATCGCAAATGTGAAAAATGTGAAGGAGAAGATAAAAACAAACAAATTTTAGGTTTGATTATAATTAAAGGGTTAAAAAAAAGTGGTGATGTTTATGATGGTGGAAAAATTACAGATCCAAAAAACGGCAAATCATATAATTGTAAAATTTCTATGGAAGGGAAAGATAAAATAATAGTTCGCGGTTATATTGGAATTTCTCTTTTTGGAAGGTCACAGACCTGGATTAGACAAAAATAATTACTAAAAAATGAATTATTTCATTGAAGTTGTCATTCCGCTCTCACTTCCTAAAACGTTTACGTATAGGGTTTCAGAAGCTGAATATTTTTTCATAAAAAGAGGAATGAGGATTGCAGTTCCTTTTGGTAAAAACAAAATCTACTCAGCGCTTGTAATCGATTTACATCAAAATGCACCAACACTATACGAAGCGAAAGAAATCCATCAAATTCTAGATGAAAAACCCATTGTTAACGAATTTCAAATCAATCATTGGTTTTGGATCGCGTCTTATTATATGTGTAACATTGGCGATGTGTATCGTAGTGCTTTACCATCGGCATTACTTTTAGAAAGTGAAACAATTATCTCGCAGCGAAAAGAAACTATTGTTGATGAAACGCAACTTTCGGATGATGAGTTTTTGATATATGAAGCATTGCAACACCAGAGTTCGTTAAAGGTTCAAAACATTATTGATATTCTAAACAAGAAAACAGTTTTACCGGTCATTCAAAAACTGCTTAATAAAAATATCATTTCACTCGAAGAAGAAATTCAAGAGGAATACAAACCCAAACTCATTCGCTATATTCGATTGCACGAAAATTATTTAGCAGAAAGTAACTTAATTGAGCTGCTAAATAATTTAAAATCTGAAAAAAGAAAAAATATTGTGCTTCAATATTTCCAATTACAAGCACAAGACACCAGCAATAGCGAACTGGCGAAGCAAAAGAAACCAATTTCGGTAAAGCAATTAACGGAAACCGCAAAAGCATCCAGTGCAATTATTAAAGCTTTAGTCAATAACAAAATCTTTGAAGAATATTACATTCAAGAAGACAGAGTAAATTTTGATAAAAATAAACGCGACAATGAACTTTTACTGAGTGATTCGCAACAAATTGCTTTTGATGAAATTGTAAAATCATTTTCTACAAAAGAGGTTTGTTTGCTTCATGGTGTAACTTCGAGCGGTAAGACTGAAATCTATACTAAACTAATTGAAAATTATATCACTCAAGGAAAACAGGTTTTGTATTTATTGCCCGAAATTGCTTTGACAACCCAATTGGTTTATCGTTTGACGCAATTTTTTGGGAATAAAGTGGCTGTTTTTCATTCTAAATACAACAATAACGAGAGAGTGGAAGTTTGGAATCAAGTGTTAAATATTTCCGAAAAAGCACAAGTGGTAATAGGAGCAAGGTCGGCTTTGTTTTTACCTTT
>NZ_JBKCVI010000062.1:0-20293 GCF_046317795.1 Flavobacterium sp.
TATTTTATTTTAAATAACGCTGGACACGCTGTGCCAAGTAAGACAGTTTATACCAATTCTTCACCTGCAAGTGGAGTTCAAAATAGAGATATAGAATATGCGGAAGAAGTTTGGAACTTTTTTAAAGGACTTCAATAAAAACAGCACACAATAGCTAGAGTTTCGTTAGGCTTGGAAAGCCAACACCCGAGCCAACGGCGAACGGACGAAGTAATGAAACTCCTGTTGAACCCTTCGATAAACTCAGGACATGCTCACCTATTACATGTCCGTCCACTATTGGTTTTTCGTTATGATGTTATAAAGATTTAGAAGAGGATATAATTTCCTCTTTATTTTTTTGTAGTTCTCCTTGGTTTTTTATCTTGTTTTCCTGCACTTTGAGGCATAGATAGCCTTACCCTTAAATTAGTTTTTATAGGAACTTGAATTTTGGCTATCGCCAATAGACCACGCAGGCGGTCCTCGTTGATCAAAAAATGAAAATCGTATGCAAATGACTTCTACAAGCCATTGCATTTCCTATTGTAACTAAATCGATACTGTTGACAAAGGCATCGCTAAATCTAACGGGATTGTCAGTAGCGATAATGTCTTCTAGACTGCTCACTTGAAGCTGATTGCGTGATATTCCTTGCCCCGAAGTGTGGGGATGTTGCATGGTTAAAAATAAGAAAAATATGTTTTTCTTACAAGTAATTTTTATATTTGTTTGTGGATTGTGGAAGTTTTTTCACAGTCTGCCGTTAACAACAATAATATTTGGACGTTTAGTTTAAAAAAACTACTTTTGATAGTATCAAATGATATTATCAATGAAGCCCCCATATGACATTACTCCTAAGATTTTAAAATTAATCACTTCTATATCTGAAAAACTAGGAGAAGTGAATGCCAATTACCTCAGTAAACAATCACCTCAATTAAGAAAACAGAATAGAATTAAAACAATACATTCATCTTTACAAATTGAAGGCAATACATTAACAGAAGATCAAATCACAGCCTTAATTGAAAAAAAAAGGATTATTGGTCCTAAAAAAGATGTTTTAGAAGTATTAAATGCAATCAAAGTTTACGAAAAACTTGATGAATATAAATTCAATTCTGATAAATGCTTTTTAAAAGCTCACCTCCTACTAATGAATGGATTAATTGATAGTGCTGGAAAATACAGAACGAAAGGAGTTGGAATAGTTAAAGAAAATAAAGTTGAACATGTCGCTCCTCCTTTTGAAAATGTTCCTTTTCTTATGAAAGATTTATTTGACTATTTGAATGACTCAGAAGAAATAACATTAATTAAAAGTTGTGTTTTCCATTATGAAATGGAATTTATTCATCCCTTTTTAGATGGGAATGGAAGAATGGGAAGATTGTGGCAAACTTTAATATTAATGAACGATTATCCAATATTTGAGTTTTTGCCTTTTGAAACTCTGATTAGTCAAACACAAGATGAATATTATAAATCTCTTTCGCTTAGTGATAAAAATGGAAAATCAACATTCTTTATAGAATATATGCTTGATGTAATTAACAAATCTCTTGAGAACTTGCTTAGTTACAACAATAGAATTTTAAAAGATATCGATCGTTTAGAATACTTCATAAAGCTTGGAGCAAAAGAATTTACTCGTAAAGATTATATGAATACATTCAAAGATTTATCATCTGCAACAGCAAGTAGAGATTTGAAAAAAGGAATTGATTTACAATTACTTGAAAGTGTTGGAAATCTTAATAAAACAAAATATATTATAAAATAATTACTGTTGTTAAAAGCCGTTTTAAGAAATGGCGAGCTTCAGGATTTATTTGAAATAGCACAGGTTTTTAATTAAAGTTATAGTTATATTTGTTGTGGCTTGGTCTTGGTTCATCACCACTTCATGAAGTCGAGGCACGTTGTACGACACTTTCGAGCGACAGAAAACCGAAAAAATAATTGAGAATTTATCTCAGAATACCTAAACTAGAAGCAGTTACGCATTTAAAAATAATGATTCATGTTTATTGTTTATTTTATTTTTTTTATAATTTTATTTTATTTTTTTTATTTTTGTTTCAAATAATAACGTAACAAACACCGCTATGAAGACTAAAAATACTCTTTCAGTAATATTTTTGGGATATGGTTTGTTTATCTCTTTAACCGCTTATTCGCAACCAACTACCCTAGTGCTGCAGCCCGGATCATCAGAAGCATTTGATGTTTCGTACGGTAATAACCCCAATTTTTTGGCTGCTAATCCAATCTCTACTGACTTTGGTGCTGCACAATGGACTTGCGGTGGTGCGCCTTGCGAGTTGCGCTCTTTGATTAAGTTTAATTTGAATTCAATACCAACAAACGCTATAATTACCAGTGCAACCTTATCGCTTTATGCAAATCCTACACAGCTCAATGGAAATCCGGCAGCAGGTCCTACATTTGGTAATAATAACGCATCTTCTTTGTATCCAGTAACCACAAATTGGAATACTAGCACAGTTTCTTGGAATAATCAACCCTCCTTCACGAGTGTTAATGCTACCATTATCCCGCAAAGCATATCAACTTTTTATGATTACAATGCTCTAGATGTTACAGCAGCAGTGCAATCCATGGTCAGCAATCCAAGCTCAAATTTTGGTTGGATGTTAAGTATTAACACTCCAAATTTTTATAATAGCATGATTTTTTCTTCTGGCGATTACCCTGATGCCACAAAGCGTCCCAAGCTAACTATTACCTATGGCTTTAGCAATTGCAACACTTTGAATCCAGGTCCGGTAAACGGTATTGATATTTCCTATGGAAGTAATCCAAACTATTTGTCGCCCGACTCAATGAGTACAGACCTTGGTGCATCACAATGGACATGTGGAGGATCACCCTGCGAATCGCGATCATTGATTAAATTTGATTTATCTTCCTTTCCACAAAATTCTGTTTTGCAAAGCGCAACACTTTCTTTGTTTGCTAATCCTGCCCAGCTCACCGGTAATCCCGCAGCTGGTCCAACTCATGGAACCAATAACACCAGCGAACTTTTAAAAATTGTTTCTCCTTGGTCAATAAGCACCGTTAATTGGAATAACCAACCCAATGTGAGTAATTCCAATATTGTTACTTTACCGCAAAGCGTTACAAATTATGACGATTATTTGAATATTGATGTGACTGCAATTGCTCAGGAATGGATTAACAATCCTGGAAATAATTATGGGTGGATGTTAAAAACCCAAACTTCTGATTATTATAATTGTATGATTTTTGGCTCGAGTAATTTTCCAGATAGTGCCAAACGTCCTGCTTTAACGCTATGTTTTCAATCTCCTCTCAGCAATAACAGCAATGATCTTTCAGATGATAGGATAATGCTATTTCCAAATCCCGCTCAAACAGACTTACATTTAAGCCTTAATTCAAGTTACATTGGTAAGCTTACAATCAATATTATTAATTTAATGGGACAAGTTATTTACCATGAAAACATTGAAAAAAGCGCGTCTTCCTTTGAAACAAATTTTAATGTAAGTAGCTACAGCAAAGGCTTGTATCTTATTCAAGTGATTTCACCTACACAAATATTTAATAAACGTTTTTGTGTAAAATAACAATGGTCTTCATTTTTAATTGCTATTGGGCGACAGTTTCTATGTTGCTCCTGCATTTAGATTTATTGTTATCGCATTTGTATTTATTGCTACCTTGTTTATATTTATTTTAAGCTTAGAAAAAAATATAGTAACCGAAGAAAGAAAACTTGAAATTGGATGAATACAAACCGAATGCCTTACATCAATTCCTATGAAAAGCACTATAAAGTTATTTACAACTTTTGAGAAGATTATATCCAAGATAGCACGGATTTACACCCGAGCGTAGCGAACATAAGATGTAAACCCCGATACCGCTCGTTTCAACTCCATTTAAATTCAGTGCTACTACACCCAAATGATTAATACCATCATACGGTTCGAAAAACGTTGCCGTAATCATTGCCCGCAGAGACAACGGCGATGATACGCCACCAACTGTTTAAAAAAAATCTCCAGTAATTGATGCTTTTTTATGGTTTTTGCTACTATTTCCTCCTCGCAAAAATATTACTCATTATCGTTACAAAACTCACAATCGTAATGGTGCTTAATGGCATAATGATAGCAGCAACAATTGGCAGCAAGTTTCCTGTCACAGCATAAGTTAATCCTACCACATTATAAAGTAATGACAAGCCAAAACTCATATAAATAGTTCTCATAGCATTTTTAGAATAACCTAAAAAGAAATCGATATTTTCAAATTGACTGGCATCCAAAATACCATCGCAAGCAGGTGAAAAAACATTTACATTTTCGGAAATTGAAATCCCAACATTACTTTGTGCTAAGGCACCAGCATCGTTTAATCCGTCACCAATCATCATTACATTTTTACCTTCTTCTTGTAGTTTTTTAATGAATTCTAATTTTTGCTCTGGTTTTTGATTGAATACTAAAGTGGTGTTTTCTGGAAGCATTTTTTCTAAAATTTGGCGTTCTCCATCATTATCGCCTGATAATACTATTAAATTATAATTTTTAGCCAAATTTTCAAACAACTGCTCTAAACCTTTTCTATATTGATTATTGAAAACATAACTTCCTTTATAAACACCATTAATTTCAACATGCACTTTGGTTTTCTTATGGGTGTTTTCACTCATGTGTTGCAAGAATTGTGACGAACCTAATTTTATGGTACCTTCTTTAAATTCGGCATAAATTCCTTTTCCAATAATTTCCTCAAAACGAAGCGGTTCCATTTTTTCTTGAGCTGGAATAAAATCATACAACCTTCTGCTTAATGGATGATTTGAACCACGCAAAGCATTATTTAATAATTGCAGTTCAAAAACATTTAATGGGTCACCTTCATAGGTTATGGAAGTTTTTTTATTGGTTGTAATGGTGCCTGTTTTATCAAATACTATACTATCCACTTTGGCCAATTGCTCTATCACAATCGCATTCTTTAGATACAATTTTCGATTACCCATTATTCTCAAAACGTTGCCCATTGTAAATGGTGCTGTTAATGCCAAAGCACAAGGACACGCTACAATAAGAATGGCGGTAAAGACATTAAACGCTGTAGCAACATCAATAAAAACCCAATACAGAAAAGATACTACTGACAATAAAAGCAACGCTGGAGTAAAATAGCGACTGATTTTATCGGTAATGGATTTGTGCTTTTGCTCCACTCTTTTCTGGAAAACATCGTTGCTCCACAATTGGGTCAAATAACTTTGAGATACCGAAAACAGTACTTCCATCTCAATGACTTTGCCTATTTGTTTTCCGCCAGCAAAGATTTTATCGCCTGATTTTTTGGCAATAGGAACGGCTTCACCCGTTACGAAACTATAGTCAATGGATGCTTTTTGAGAAATAAGAATACCATCAACAGGAATTAATTCCTGATTTCGGATTAGCAATCGGTCGCCTTTTTTAATTTCGTAGACTTGCACCGCTTCTTCCTCTCCATTTGGTAAAACTTTGGTAATGGCAATAGGAAAATAGGATTTATAATCGCGTTCAAATGACAGAAAATCGTAGGTTTTTTGCTGGAATAGTTTGCCCAATAACATGAAGAATATCAAACCACACATGCTGTCAAAAAACCCTTGACCAAAATTAAAAGCGATATCTATAGTGCTTCTGATAAACATCACTACAATTCCTAATGCAATAGGGATTTCCATATTTAACATGCCTTGTTTTATACTTTTCCAAGCAGCAACATAATATCCAGAAGCCGAATAGATAAAAGCAGGCAAAGCCAAAACAAAAATAAGCCAACGAAAAAAATCACGGTATTGGTCAATCCAAAACTCGTTGACTTCAAAATATTCTGGGAATGATAGTAGCATGATATTTCCAAAACAGAAAAATGCTACACCTATTTTATAAATCAGTGAACGGTCTACTTTCTTTTTTCCCTCATCAAAATTTTCTAAGCTGATATAAGGTTCGTACCCTATAGAACAAAGCAGGGCTACAATTTCTTGAAGTGATGTTTTTTCGGGATTGTAGTTAATTCTAACTTTCTTTTCTGGGAAATTTACTTGTGAAGTGTTTATGCCTAGTTGCAATTTTTGTAGATTTTCCAAAATCCAAATACACGAACTACAATGTATATGAGGAATGTAAAGTGAAACAATATTTGTTTTATCTTCATTGAATTCCAAAAGTTTGTCAACAATACTTTCATTGGCTAAAAAATCATATTTACCCTTAATATCTTGTGGTGTTGCGCCTGGTGCAGACTGAAAATCGTAATAGCATGACAAGTCATTAGTGCTAAATATTTCATAAACGGTTTTACAACCATTACAACAAAAACGTTTATCATCAAAAACAATTTCGTCTTTAAGTACGATTTCGTTACCACAATGGAAACATTGTGATGTATTCATAATTTGCTCATTTTACCTTGCACAAAGATTGAACAATGGTTAAAATTAAAATATGATATTTGTCATGCTTTGAATATATTTGTAAAGCGAAAAATAATATTTCTGTTTAATGAGTAAATGTGAACAATGTATCGTCAGACAATTCAGTTCTCTCAAAGCTTTGGGAAAAGAAGAATTACTTAGAATGGCCGAATGCAAAACATCTTATACCATAAAAAAAGGGGAACCAATTTTTGAGGAAGGTGAAATTACAAATGGCATTTACTGTATTAAAGAAGGTATTTGCAAACTCTCTAAACTGAGTTCTAATGGCAAAGATCAAATTGTAAAACTAGTTAAGCCCGGCGATTTATTAGGACAACGTTCCATGATTAGTGAAGAACCAGCCAATTTGAGTGCGGTTGCTCTAGAAGATATGGAAGTTTGTTTTATTCCGAAAACTGAAATTATGCAGTTTTTCAGTCAAAATAATAATTTTTCAATGAATTTAATGAAAAGCATTTGTGGTGATTTGAAAGATGCTGATGACCAAATGGTTGACATGGCTCAGAAGAGTGTTAAAGAACGATTAGCAGGAACACTTATTTACTTAGAAGAAACTTTTGGTAACGATAAAGAAGGCTTACTAAGACTTCAACTTTCAAGAGAAGAATTAGCAGGAATGATTGGTACTGCTACTGAAAGTTGCATTCGTTTGCTTTCTGAATTGAACAAAAGTGGAGTAATTGAATTAATTGGCAAGCGGATTAAAATTGTCGACAAAATCAAGCTTCGACGCTTGGCTGATTAACTTATTTAATGTGGTAATTTATCTTTTAAAATACCATATAAAAATGTTCCAAAAAGAGCACCTATCAATATCAATCCAACACTCAAAAATCCAGAACCTAAGAGAATGAAAATTGGTCCTGGGCAAGCGCCTACCATTGCCCAACCAAGTCCGAATAGAATACCACCAATCCAATAACGGGTATTTCCTTTTTCTTTATCTTGTATATGAAAAGTGTTTCCGTTAAAATCCTTCCATTGCTTTCTTTTAATAATTTGAATACCAATTAATCCTGTGGCTATTGCCGTCATGATTATACCATACATGTGAAAAGATTGAAACTGAAACATTTCATAAATTCGGTACCAAGAAACAGCTTCAGTTTTGGTTAAAACAATTCCAAAAATAAAACCAACAATTATGTATTTTAGTAAATTCATGCTTTAGAAAATTAGAGGTAAAATAAAATGAGCCATAATCACTCCGCCAATAAAGAAACCAATCACCGCTTTTAAAGAAGTTAATTGCAAATTACTCATCCCAGCAATAGCGTGTCCCGAAGTACAACCACCAGCATAACGTGAACCAAAACCTATCAATATTCCGCCGATAATCAGGATGAAAATTATTTTGGGTGATTGGAATATTTCGCTTCCAAAAAGTGCATCAGGCAATAATTTTCCGTTTGGAGCATCAATTCCCATTATGGACAATTGTTCAATAGTTTTAGGATTTAAAGTAACATTGGAAGCATCACTTAAAAAATGAACAGCAACAAATCCGCCTAGCATAGCTCCAAAAACTACGGCAAGATTCCAACGTTGCGATTTCCAATCCCAATCAAAGAAAGGAACTTTACTTCCAACTCCAGTCATCGAACATAAGGAACGTAGATTAGATGACATACCAAATACTTTTCCAAAATAATTAAGCGAAAGCATAACCAGTCCAATTATAAATCCGGCAATCGCCCAGTGCCAAGTGTGTGTGATTAATTCCATGAATTAAATTATTTTTTACAAAAATAGAAATATAAACTAGTTTCTAACAATTAATATTTATTGAAAATAACGTAATTTTGAATATAAAATTAAGTTGAATTTAAGTGAACCATAAAAAATAAATTTAAAGTATTTTCAACATTAGCATGATTATTGCAAGATCAAAAAAAACATTTACCTTATGAAAAATACAATCAACTTATGCTATTTTGTTACTCTAATTTCTTTTTTTTCATCTTGTGTTAGTACAAAATCAACCCTGAAAAATGTGGATGACAATGCACCTATCCCAACACTATCAAAAGAGAATACTTTTATTTTTTCCGAATACAGTAAGGATAAAAAATATGGTTTTGACCCAGATTATCCTATCAATGTTTTTTATAAAAATACCAAAGACGAAAATCTGAATTCAGCGCGTTTTTTAAATGCATTGGCTGGGCCAAAAGGTGAAAAAATCACATTTACAAAACTAGAAAGTTGTTGCCCGTTTCCAACAAAAAGAACCGAAATGGGAGCTGGTTTTTTGGATGTATATGAATTGACTTGGGAAGGTCAATCTAAACCAATAAAATTATATCTAAATATTTATGAAAGAGGATATTTGTTTGTTCCTATGGGACTTTCTTTAAAAAAATAAGACCCTTTTACTAGTTATAATAAACTACATTTAATTTGTACCTTCGCACTTTAAAAATTTACACTCTATGAATCTAAATTTGATTCCACAAATAAAAAACATGGACAGCCAAAATTTCTTTGTACTTGCTGGTCCATGTGCCATTGAAGGCGAAGAAATGGCGATGAGAATTGCCGAAAAATTAGTTACTATTACTGATAAATTAGCTATTCCTTATGTGTTCAAAGGTTCCTTTAAAAAAGCAAATCGCTCCAGAATTGATAGTTTTTCAGGAATTGGAGATGAGAAAGCGTTAAAAATTTTACGTAAAGTTTCTGAAACGTTTCATGTTCCTACTGTTACTGATATTCATACCAACGAGGATGCTGATAAAGCGGCACAATATGTAGATGTATTGCAAATACCAGCTTTTTTAGTACGTCAAACCGATTTGGTTGTGGCAGCAGCCAATACAGGCAAAGTAGTTAACTTGAAAAAAGGTCAATTTATGAGTCCGGAAAGCATGAAACATGCCGTTCAAAAAGTGTTGGATTGCAATAATCAAAACGTAATGGTTACTGATAGAGGAACCATGTTTGGTTATCAAGACATGATTGTTGATTTTCGAGGGATTCCAACTATGCAACAGTATGCTACTACCGTTTTAGATGTTACCCATTCTTTACAACAACCCAATCAAACAACAGGTGTTACTGGTGGAAGACCCGATATGATTGAAACTATAGCCAAAGCAGGAATTGCAGTTGGTGTCGATGGCATCTTCATTGAAACCCATTTTAATCCAGCTCTTGCTAAAAGCGATGGTGCAAATATGCTTCATTTAGACTTTTTTGAAGGTTTAATGACTCGACTAGTAGCAATCAAACAAACCATAAACCAATTTTAATATTTATCCAATTTCATTTTGAAAAAAATAATTTTATTTTCAATTCTTTCTTTTATTGTAAGACCGCAAACTATTGTATCACAAGACACAATCTCTATAACACCTCATAAATTTACGGCACATAATAAAGGAAAAATGTATTTTTATTGGGGAGGTAATCGTGAGAGTTTTTCAAAATCGGATATTCATTTTAAAGGGCCAGATTATGATTTTACTTTATATAATGTAAATGCAGAAGACAAACCAATGGGTTGGCACATAAACTATATAAATCCAACCAAAATGACTATTCCAGAAACCAATTTTAGGTTAGGTTATTTTATTAATGATCATTATAATATTTCGGTTGGTTTTGATCATATGAAGTATGTAATGGTACAAAATCAAAAAGTTGAAATTGGTGGCGCAATCGGGGAATCTTATCCAAATTATACTGGAATTTATTTACCTTCAGGAAATCATACTATAGATTTGAATGATGGTAATTTTTTACAATTTGAACACACTGATGGTTTGAATTACGTAAATACAGAATTTTGTCGTGTTGATGATATTTCTCAGCTTTTCAAAATAAAAAACACAGATAAATTTCAGTTGAATATCACTGAAGGATTAGGAGCTGGTTTGCTGTATCCAAAAACAAATGCAAAATTACTAGAAAAAGAAAGACATGACGATTTTCATGTTTCAGGATATGGTGTTTCTGCAAAAGTGGGTCTGAACTTTACCTTTTTCAAATACTTTTTTGTTCAAACTGAACTAAAAGGAGGTTATATCGACATGGATGATATTAGAACTACCAGCAGTTCCTCGGATACTGCTTCACAACATTTTTTCTTTCTTCAAAGAATTATAACTTTTGGAGGGATATTTAAAGTATAAATTTTTTTATTAACTTTAAAGTCTTAAAATTTAAATATGAAATTGCCATTAACAAGCAGTTTGCGTAAGCAAACACCAATGAAGATTGAGCGATTACTCCCGATAACTATCGGGAGACCTTAAAAAAACAAATATTATTAATATATGAAAAAAATTATTTTATTACTAGTAGCATTTTGCTTTTCCATCTGCGGTTACTCTCAACTTGCCCTTGAAGGGTTTGAATCAACAACAGGACCAGATGCATTACCAAGTACAAACTGGACATTAGGAACTGGTAATTGGGCCGTTTTTGATAATGCTATTGGAACAACACAACGCTGGGGAATTAATAACACAGTAGCAACCCCTCCAATAGTTTTTCAAGGGGCAAATGCTGCCTATATTAATAGGGAAACCATGAACATTGGAGATGTCTCAGAAGATTTCTTGGCAACACCTTTGGTTAACATTCCTGTTAATGGACAATTGCATTTTTTTACACGTTCCTTTGCAGCTGGAAATCAAGGCACGGTTTATCAGATAAGAGTTGCACCTGCTTCAGCTTCACAAACTAATCCTGCGGCTTATACTGTAATACAACAATGGACCGAAGCTGATTTGACAACTACTTTCAATATTTACGAAGAAAAAGTAGTTAATTTTCCGGCCATTTACCAAAACCAACAAGTCTATATTTCCTTTGTTAAGGTTCATAACCAACAAGTAGCAGGAGTAAATGGTGCTGGTGACCGATGGCTAATAGATAATGTTAAAGTTGTTCAACAATGTTTAGATCCAACAGCACTTACTGCCAATGGAATAACTCAAACTTCAGCCAATTTAAGCTGGGGAAATCCAAGTGGTGCGACTTCGTGGGAAATAGAAGTTATTCCAGCAGCAGGTACTCCATCAGGAACTGGAATAGTTTATAATGGAACTTTACCCTACACGGCTACTACTACATCAACAGGAACTTTATTTACACCTTCTACTGGCTATAAATACTATGTGAGAGCTTTATGTAGTTCTGGAGCAAATAGTTTATGGATTGGCCCTTTCCCCTTTTCAACAACTTCACCTGGATTTAGCTGTTCAGCTCCAATTGTAATAGGAACATTACCTTATAGTACAACAGATAACACAGCAAATTATTCAGATAATACTACAATTGAAGGTAGTCCAGGAGCAACTGGTTGTGGTTCTGCAAATAGTTATTTAAATGGTAATGATGTTGTCTATTCTTATACTGCCACAACAAATGGTGTCATCAATGTTACCATGACACCTACAGCAACCTTTTCTGGAATATTTGTATATAACAGCTGTGCCAATATTGGTGTTAGTTGTATTGCTGGTGTAGCAAATTCTGCCACAACAGTGAGAACATTCGATTTAACTGTAACTGCTGGAACTACCTATTATATAGTAATTTCTACATGGGCAACACCACAAACAACAGCTTATACACTAACTTTACAAAGTGTTAATTGCACTCCACCAACAACCTTGAGTGCTTCTAATATTGGACAAAATAGTGCTCAATTATCTTGGGCAAATCCGGGAGGCGCTAGCTCTTGGCAAGTAGCTGTTCAAACTGCTGGTTCTCCAATTCCATCTGGTTCTGGAGTAACTGCAAATACCAATACAAATTTCCCTGTATCAGGTTTAACTGCTGCAACAAATTATCAATATTATGTTAGAGCCAATTGTGGAGATGGAACATTTAGTGCTTGGACTGGGCCATTTTTATTCTCAACAAGTATTTGTGATGTTGCACAGCAATGTTCTTATTCTTTTGTAATGAGAGACACTTTTGGAGATGGTTGGAATGGTGGTACTTTTCAAGTAAGACAAAACGGAATCGTTGTGGC
Source organism: Flavobacterium sp. (assembly GCF_046317795.1). Taxonomy (GTDB): domain Bacteria; phylum Bacteroidota; class Bacteroidia; order Flavobacteriales; family Flavobacteriaceae; genus Flavobacterium. The sequence goes on from NZ_JBKCVI010000062.1 coordinate 12,481, forward strand.
TACCCTTACCGGTCCTACAGCAGCAGATGGACAAAATCCAGTTACAGTGACTGTTGCCATGTGTAATAATACTCCTTTTGATTTATTTTGGAATGTTGCTGGAACTTTCCCAGGAGAAATTGGCGTTACGGTTATTAATTCGTTTGGACAAACAATATTTGTTAAAGCACCCGGAAGCGGTACAGCAGGAACCGTGTTATATAATGGAAATGTAAATTGTTTAGTACCTGAGTGTCTAGCTCCTACTGCTTTAACAGCCACAAACATTTCTGAAACTGGCGCTTTATTGGGATGGACTACTTCTGGACCTGAAACTTCTTGGCAAGTATTAGTACAAGCAGCTGGCTTACCAGCACCAACATCAACTTCAACAGGTTGGATTGTTGCTACTACAAACCCATTTAACTATACAGGGTTAACTTCGGGAACATCGTATGATTTTTATGTAAGACCGGTATGTTCTACAACAAATATTGGAGCATGGAGTATTGTCAAAAATTTCAATACATCCGTTTGTTCTTTAGCCAATCAATGTAACTATACATTTACAATGACAGATTCTTTTGGAGACGGTTGGAATGGTGGTACTATGCAAGTGCGACAAAATGGGGTTGTAATAGCTACTTTAACAGGGCCTACAGCTGCACAAGGCATAACAGCAGTTTCAGTACTTGTTCCCCTTTGTCATGGTATTCCTTTTGAGCTATTTTGGAATAATGGAGGTCAATTTCCAGGAGAAATGGGTATTAGTATAATAGAGGCACTAGCGCCTCAAAGTACAATTTACACAAAACCTCCAGGAACTGGAACTGCAAACACATTACTTTTTAGTGGAATTGTAGAATGTTTTCCTGCTTCTTGTCCTAAACCAAATACAATAACAACAACCAGTATAACACAAACTTCCGCGTCTATTGGGTGGACTGAAGCTGGAACTGCTACTCAATGGGAAGTTTTAATTTTACCTGTTGGTTCTCCTACGCCACTTGCTACAGCTATTGGAATATTAACGAGTTTAAATCCTTACCCTGCAATAGGATTAACTGCTGCCACCGGTTATGATGTATATGTAAGAGCCATATGTAGTGCATCAGATAAAAGTTATTGGTCAAACAAAAGAACTTTCTATACCCTCATAGCTAACGATGAATGTGTTAACGCAACTGTTGTTCCTGTTAATCCTTCTATTGAGTGTGTACAAACAGTTTCGGGTAGTTTAATTGGGGCAACAGCATCTCCTCAAGCAAACACTTGTAATGGAACTGACGATGATGATGTTTGGTTTCAATTTACTGCAACTTCCACTTCTCATTCCGTTACTTTAAGCAATGTTTTGGGAAGTACAACTGATTTATTTCACGTCTTATATAGTGGTAATTGTAGTAGTTTAAATCAACTTTATTGTAGTGATAATAATCAGAGTATTGCCAATAATTTAGTGATTGGTCAAACCTATTTTATTAGAGTCTATTCATGGACAGCAACTCCAGGGCAAACCACAACATTTAATGTATGTATAGGAACCATTCCACCTCCTATTTCAACAAATAATACACAATACACTACGATTCAATTAGTAGAAGATGTCTTTTTAAATTCCACTTGTGCCAGCGTTACGAATGTAACTTCCTCTACAGGAACTAACTTTGGTTCGACAAATGGTATTGCCTATTTCAATCAAAATGGATCAGGTTTCCCTTTTTCTGAAGGAATCGTTTTAACTACTGGTAATGCAATGAGTGCACCTGGACCAAATACAACTACCCTAGGAGACGGAGTAGATCTGTGGCCAGGAGATGCTGATCTTGAATCTATTATTTTAGCATCAACAGGAAATCCTATGAATTCAAGAAATGCGACCAAATTAGAGTTTGACTTTGTGCCCTTAGTCAATACCATTAATTTTAATTTTGTGTTTGCTTCAGAAGAATATGGTACATTCCAATGTGCATTCTCCGATGCTTTTGCCTTTTTATTAACTGATATTTCAACTGGAATAACAACAAATTTAGCAGTTATTCCAAACACCACTACACCTGTTTCAGTGGTTACAATCAGGGATTCTCAATATAACAATAATTGTATCTCAGTTAATCCAGATTATTTTGATGCTTTTTATGGATTTGGAGGATTAGATCCAATAGGTTCACCAACTAATTTTAACGGTATTACTGTACCGCTTACTGCAACCGCTACAGTTATACCGGGAAATCAATACCATATTAAACTAGTCATAGCAGACCGTTTGGATAATAATTTTGACTCTGCCGTTTTTCTTGAAGGTGGAAGTTTGGATATTGGTACGATTGAATTAGGAGATGATTTTTTACAAGCCAACAATACGGCATTGTGTAATGGAAAAAATTATACCATCACGTCTGGTTTAAGTCCGAGTATTTACACATTTACATGGTCAAATGGTAACAATCCAATACCAAATGAAACAGGACCAAACTTAACAATCAGCCAAGCAGGTATTTATAGTGTTACTGTGCAAAGTATAGGTACAACTTGTACTTCAAGTGACACTATCACAATTGAATATTATGACCCCATTGTACCGGGGACACCTAATGATTTAATTCTTTGTAATAGTACTGGATTTGCGGAATTTGATTTATCACAAAATAATGCAGCTGCTTTAGGCGGTTTAAATGCTGCAAGTTATAATGTTAGCTATTATGCGAATAATTCAGACGCTGTTGCATCTATAAACGCATTACCGCTTTTATATACCAATACAACTGCAAATACACAAATTATTTATGCTAGAATAGAAAAAAATAGTACAGATTGTTTTGAAATCAGAACATTTAATTTAATTGTAAATCCATTGGTAACTCCTTTATTCTCAATACCAGGAACTATTTGTAATGGAGATATTGCGCCTACTTTACCATTAACTTCACAAAATGGTATTACAGGAACATGGTCACCATCAGTAGTTGATAATACTCAAACCTTGACTTATACATTCACTCCTAATCCAGGACAATGTGCAGCAACTATTCCTTTAGTTATAACAGTTAATCAGGCTTGTTCATTTGGAAGTTTTGCGAGTGCTGTTTGGTTAACCAATTGCGCTGATAATAATTTCTTTAACACAGTTGGTTCTGGTACTTCCATAATAGGACCTGTTCAAAATATTTTTCCAAATAATGACTTTGGAACTTATATTTCAAATTCAAATACTTTCAAACTGAGAGGTGCAGAACTAAAAACATTCAAAACAGCAACTGCCAATGTATGTAGTGCACGATTGAATTATAGAATCTATCCACAATCAGGTACTCCTGGTGGATTTACCGTTTTAAATTTACCTTTCTTTGATAATTGTGTTAGTGGCTCTTTCCCTAGTGGTGGACCTTGTAACCCTGGCGATCAAAAATGGCAAAAAGTATTAAGTGATACTGAGTTTCCAGTAGATTTGACTGCTTTTCCTCCAGGAAATTATGTGATTGAAGTATTTTATGATATTACTGGTGATGTTAATTCAACTACACAATGTGATGATACCATTTTAATCAATAATAATGGAGCCAATTTTATAGCTACTTATACTTTACAAAATAACCCAACCTATACTTTTTCTAATCCAACAATTTGTGGCGCTTCAGATGGTACTATCACTATTGAAAATTTAGCACCTGATACAGTTTTTAGTCTAACATATACTGATGATTCTACTACTATTGGTCCAATAATTATAAATTCAAATGCCACAGGACAAGCTACTTTGAGTGGTTTAAATGCTGGTGTTTATGCGAATTTTAATTATACTGTAAATAGTTGTTCATTTTCAACCGCTACAGTAATTACCTTGACTCAACAACCTGTAACACCAACATTCAATACTCCTGCACCAATATGTTCAGGAGATACGTTGAATGCACTACCTACTGTTTCTAATGAAGGAATTAGTGGTACATGGAGTCCTGCATTAAATAATCTTTCTACTACTACGTATACTTTTACTCCGAATACCATTAATCCATCACCGAATAATTTAATAGTTAATGGAGATTTTTCACAAGGAAATACTGCCTTTAGCACAGATTACCAATATATAACAAATGCAGGTGTGAATGGTGTTCAAAAAGCATATGGGATAGTTACTGCTGCCAACTCATGGTTCCAATTTTTTCCTGCATGTACAAGTAATGCTCCCTCTGGAGGAAATATGATGGTTATTGACGGTTCAACTTCAAATGGGGGTAATGATAAAGTTTGGGGACAAACTGTAGCAGTACAGCCAAATCAAACCTATACTTTCAGTTATTGGTTGCAAACTATTGCCATGCCAAATCCAGCTGTAATTGAAGTTACCATTAATGGTATTTCTTTAGGAATTATTACTGCTCCTCTATCCAATTGTTTAACTAATCAATATAATTATACTTGGAATTCTGGTAGCAATACAACAGCACAGATTGCTATTTATGATAGAATAACGCCTTCAAGTGGAAATGATTTCTCTTTGGATGATATTTCATTTGTTGCTAATATTAGTAATCCATGTGCAACTACGACTACTTTAACTATAACTGTTAACCAACCAACTCCTGCTACCTTTAGTACTATACCAGCCATATGTTCTGGTGGGATTGCACCTTCATTACCAGTGACTTCTCTTGAAGGGTTTACAGGAAGTTGGGTGCCAAGCATTGTTGATAATACACAAACATTGCCTTATACTTTTACTCCAACTCCTGGTCAATGTGCTGCTTCAGGAAATGTTAGTGTAACGGTTACGCCAAATGTTACTCCTGTTTTTGCAATAGGAACATCCATAACTGCCTGTGCTGGTGTTTCTCTTCAAGTTTTATTACCGACAATTTCAGATAATGGCATAACAGGAACTTGGAATCCTTCAACTTTAGATTATTCAATTATTGGCACTACCGTTTATACGTTTACTCCAACAACAGGATTGTGTGCAACCACAACAACTTTAACTGCAGTAATAAATCCAAATACCACACCAACATTTACTCAAGTGCCACCTATTTGTTCTGGCAGACCATTAAATCCTTTACCAACAAGTTCTATTGAGGGAATTACGGGAACATGGTCACCTGCACTTAATAATTTAGCTACAACAACCTATACGTTCACTCCAACTGCTGGTTTGTGTGCTTTTTCAACCACTATGGTTATAACAGTTAACCCCAATATTACTCCAACGTTTACAGCTATTCCTCCATTGTGTGTTGGTGAAACTGCACCTTCACTTCCTATTACATCCATTGAAGGAATTACAGGAAATTGGTCTCCAACATCGATTGATAATACTATTTCAGGTATTTATACATTTACACCTGGTATTAATGAGTGTGCAACTATTGGAAGTCTTTCTGTTACCGTTCAGGATGGATTTGATTTTGTAATCGAAGGAAGTTGTGTAAATAATGATTTCATTCTTGAAGTAAAAGTTTTAAATAACAGTTTTGATATCGATACTGCTGATTTTGAATGGTTCAATAGTAGTCTACTATCGGTTGGAAACAACTCAAGCACTTTTAATGTTACTGATTATTTAAACTCAACTACAGCAATTGAAGTTTTGCCTCTTACTTTTTCAGCAGGAGTTAGCACTGCAACTGGTTGTTATAAAATCAAACCAATAACCTTAGAAAGAATTATATGTGGTATTCAAAAAGGAATTTCTTCAAATAATGATGGTGATAATGAGTTTTTTGATTTACAATTGTTCTATGTAAAACATTTGAGTATCTTCAATAGAAGTGGTTTGAAAGTTTATAGTAAGTCCAATTACACCAATGAATGGATTGGTCAATCTGATAATGGTGATCAATTACCGGATGGTACGTACTACTATGTGATTGATTTTAATGATAATTTGCCTGCAAAAACGGGTTGGATTTATAAAATCTCTGAAAAATAAAAGTAAAAGCGTCCCGAAAATCGGGACGTATTTTTTTAGTATAACTTTATTGCCTCTTGAATAACCGAAATTAACACAGTATTATCAATAGTTTCTAAAGAAAAATAGCGAAGTGATTTATAGGTATTTCTTTTGTCACCATTTAAGAATTCGAGATTATTTTTTAACTGAAAACCTTTATTAAAAGCAACATCTACATATTTCCCTTTATGACTGACATTTAAAAAGCAAAATGGTTTATTATTCAGATAAAAAAAAGGTATTTTCCATTTAAATTCCAATACAACATCAGGCAAAGTTTGTTCTATAACAGCAATAATGTGCAAAAGCATATCGCGATACTTTTCGGGTTGATTTAATATGTATAAATCCTGAGGTTTCATTAGTCAATTCCATATTGGTCAAACAAATACACTAACGAAGCCATGGTTGCTGCACCCAATTCTAATTCTCTTTTATTCACGGCATCAAAGGTATCATTTGCCGCATGATGGTAATCAAAATAGCGTTGTGAGTCAGGTTTCAATCCAGCTTTAACTATTTTTCCCGATGTTAGAGGATTGATGTCTGAACCTGTTCCGCCTTTGACAAAACTATGAATCAAATAGGGTTCAAATAAGTACTTCCAACTGTTTACTTTTTGAAAATTTGCCTCATCACATTCAAAAGAAAATCCTCTTGGTGAAAAGCCACCTGAGTCGCTCTCAAGTGCAAATATGTGATTTTCAGCATTCGTTTTGGATAATTCTTCATATTTATTTGCACCCCTTCCACCATTTTCTTCATTCATAAAAAGCACTACTCTAATCGTGTTTTTAGGTTTGTAATTTAATTTTTTGAAGATTTCCAACACACTCATACTTTGTACGCAACCCGCACCGTCATCGTGAGAACCATCGGCTAAGTCCCATGAATCTAAATGACCTCCAACTAACATGATTTTTTCAGGATGTTCTGAACCGGTTATTTCTCCAACAACATTATAGGAAAGTACATCCTCCAATTGCTGACACGACTGCTTCATAAAAAATTGTAATCGACTGTTTTTTTTTAGTTTCTTACTTAATAATGTAGCTCCATTTGTACTGATAGCGGCTGTTGGTATGTATTGCTCTTTGGGCAAATCGCCATAACTTTGAGCGCCAGTATGTGGAAAATCGTCTTGTCTTAAATTCAAAGAACGAACTATAGTAGCCACTGCACCATACTTTGCAGCTTCTCGCGCACCAGATCTTCTTTGATCACCACATCTGCCATAGGAAACAAATGTCTCAATGTTTTCGGGTTCCATTGGTCGGTTATAAAAAACAATTTTACCTTTGATTTTAGCAATGCCGAGAGTTTCAAGTTCTTTAATGCTTTGCACTTCGATAACCTCAGCTGTAATCCCATTTTTAGGTGTAGCAATCGAACCACCAAGGGCACAGATAGGAACTATGGTTTTTGTTTTATTATCCAATATATAAGCCGTTTCTTTTTCACCTCTCACCCATTTTGGCACCATCACTTCTTGAAGATATACTTTATCTAAACCTAAAGTCTCTAATTGTTGTTTTGTATAAGCTACTCCTTTTGCTGCACCTTCTGAACCAGATAATCGAGAACCAACTTTATTGGATAAATCATCCAGCAAGGAATAACAGGTAGATTTAGTTAACGAAAATGTATAAATATCGGAAAGCATTTTTTTATCGTTGCTTTGGGCGTAAATAATAGTGGTAAAAAGTAATGGTAATAGTGCGATTTTTTTCATAATTATAGTTAGTTTTTTAGTAAATTCAAATCCCAATTTTTTGTATAATCATACCAAAGTTGACCATCAGAAACGGTCAACGGACAATCAAAATTATTGGTATACAAACTTCCTGTTCCTAAACCTTGAGCCAATAAATTATTTTGTAAAAAAGT
>NZ_JBKCVI010000063.1:0-3787 GCF_046317795.1 Flavobacterium sp.
CCCAGTATACACCACTCTGCCAAAAACATCATATTTGGTAATTAGCCAACCCACTTCATTTCCTCCCCATGGGCTAAAAGCAGGTCCAGTGGCAACGGGCTTGTCTTGGCTGTTATAAGCTATGTACTCTCTTTGTTTGCCTGGTAGTTTTTTTTCTATAAGTCGGTTTCGATAATCGTATTGATACTGATAGCACAAATTATCTAAGACACTAGTATCAATAGCTTGGTTTATATCAACAAGTGGCGGAATGACATAGGTTAGGTTTCCATAATCATCATAAACATAATAAGTATCATGATTTGTAAAAACAGAAACATTACCTACTATCGATTCTCCATAGGTTCGTTTCAATACTACTCGTCCTTCTTTGTCTTTAAATTCTTCGGTAGTATTATTTGAACCTCCAATCCAGTTTTCGTCTTTTGTAATGGTTTTATAGAGATGGTTAGGAAGATAAGAGTCATTATTGTTGATAAGACTAGGCGTATAATTAGATTGTAAACTAACTTTAAACAAGCGAACTTCATCATCTTGATTGGTTTGATAATCAAACTTGATTTCATGACCATTTCCCAATCGCCATTCATCACCAGGTGCGGCTTGTTTAAATACACGGTTTAGTGGTGAAGCTTCAAACAATTTTTCACTATAAGGATAATTGGTTGTTGCTAAAGTTGGAAAAGAAGGCGTGCTATAATATTGACCAACCGTTGTGGCATCTACCGAATGATAGCTTAAAGTTTGACCATCAACAATAGGCAAATACTCTTTCACTTGTCTGCCAAACGCATCATATTCAATATGGGTAACCATATCATTTCCATTTCCCGCTTGCTTGTGAGCTATTTGTTGAATGGGTCTTCCTAGTCCATCAAAATAAGTAATACTTTGTGTGGCCTGATTAGGTGTAGGCGATGGAATACTTGAAGTTGTAGCTTCTTTGTACGTAGTGGTTTTAACATAATTCTGGTCTGGACTTTGCCCTAGAGCAAGAACAGGTAATAATACGGCGGTGATAAATAATAATTTCTTCATCTTGCTTTAGTTTGGAGTTCTATAATGGTAGGCATTCTCGCTTAATATATTGTCCTCAGAATCTTTCACAAACTGCAACCTATTAAATTCATCATAATGATAGGTTTGTGTATCTCCTTTCGGGTCGGTTACCGTACTTATTCCTATTAATGGTTTATAAGTATAAGTGGTTATCATGGCATTTTGAAAGTTGGCATCGGTGCTGGTACGCAGCGCGTTGAGTGCATCTATCACTTGGGCTTCGTTACTGTTTGGACTGTCGGTAGCGGTTTGAATAGCCGTTATCAAACTGACAGGAATACTGGTGTAGCCGATATTCTCGAGTTTTGCAACGGGTTGGGATTTGTTGTAGCCGTAGATGTAGCTAATCTTCATACCGTTTTCTTGTTGTACTTCTAACGGATGACCAAATTCATCATACGCATTGTAGCGCAATCTAGTTTCCAGAGCATTACTCCCTTTGGAAGTAGTAATGGTTTGAGGCAAATAGGAAACATTACCTGTAAAAGCAGTAGAGTAATTTATCTTACTCGAAGACAATAACGCTGCGTCTCTATATGTTTCAATTTTTTCAATGGTTGAAATATTATTTTTAGAAGTAGGAGTATCGACTGTAGTTAGATAAAAATATTTGGTTTTCATCACTTCGTTTAAGTTGCTGTTGGTTACCGTTTGCTCAGCTATTTTTTTATTGATAGGATTGTAGGTATAAGTTTCATCAGTTTGAACAATGTTTGGTGTTGAACCTCCGTTAGGATAAAAATAATTCTTGGTGGTTTTTGAGGTGAGTTTTGCCCAGCCGATTGCAGTTTTTGAGGGAAATAATAATATTTTAGGTGTATTTAAATCTAGAGGTAAGCCACATAAAAATGTTTTGCGCATTTTATATGCAAAAGTATGATTAATAAGACAATCAAAACAAGACCCATTACCCGTTAATCTATAAATATAATTATCATAAGTAGTAAACATACTTCCAGTATAACATTCTCCTTTTGGACTTAAAAAACTTATTCCAGTATATGCCATTGACTCGACAAATTCATAATTTCTATCATTTTCCGATAATTTTAAATTATTATTATAAATTGTTTCCTTTTGAAGTAATCCTCTTTTATAATCAATGTTACTAGTTGAAACAAAGGGTAAGCCAGATGGAATTTCCTCTTCAGGAAAATCTATCGGTGAAGAAAATATTTGTTCAGTTTTACCCAAATTATTTTCAAATAGTGTAACATTTTTATATCCAATATCGCCTCCATTAGTTCTTACAGGTGAATAAGCATTATTTGAAGTTTTTGTGTCAAAACTATACATATTTATATTTGTAGTACATGCATTAATATTTACATCCTCTGAAAATTTATCATTGTAGGAATAAATAGGTTTTGGAAAAACTAAAGAGCCACTTGATTTAATTGTATTATCAAAAAAGTTATAAACATAATTTTTTGATTTTATTGGTGGTGTATTATTTTTTTCAAAATACTCTATTTTTTTTATCCTATTGCCACCACCCGAAAGATATTGTTTGTTATAATTCTTTCTATAAATTTCATATGGAATGGAACATCCAGGGTTAGGATTAGTAGGCGGAGCCGGATAGATTAAATATACATACCTTATTTGGTATTGTTTGTTTGCTTCAGGATAAAAATCTACACAGCAATTTCCTTCTGCATTAAAACAAGCTAGCGCATTTCCTATAGTATTCCATTCATTATTAGTCTCATTTTTAACTTCAATCCATGCTGTTTGATTTTCTACATCGGGATATCCATATAAATTAATGGAAGGATAAAATTTTATTTTATCAATATTTAAGGTGTTTAACGGTTGCGTGCTATTATAACCAGTAATAGTGAAGTAATCAGTAGTAATTAAATCCATATTATGATCGTCCTCAAAAAAGTTTGTAACTGGCTGATCTCCTGTATAAGAATAGGTATTGGGTTCAAAATTAAACTTTGTTAAACCGCCAGTAGGGTACTTTATGGTTTCTAGTAAGTCAGTGCCACAATAGTCTATTGATACTCTTCTATAAAAATCTAAATTGGAGTAGCAGGGGTCAGTTAAATTAAGGTAACCCCAATAATCTTTTCCCACAAACTTTCCTCCAGTGTCATTATTTTGATATTTCAATTCAGTTGTTTGAGGATTTGCTTGATTACTAAATTCTTTAATTTTATTTAATATCATTCTGATATATAAAGTATTTGAATAGACATATTCAAAGTTTAACTTTTTAATACTGTTATCAAAAACGTCTTTGATTGTGATTGAGTTTAGATATGCTGCTTGTATTCTTAAGTTCAAATTGGTATCTTGTCTTCCTACTAAGTAGTCAAAATATACTTTTGAAACACCTTTTACATCTATATAATCTAATTTTTTTGTAGAAACGTTGATGGTTGAATTGGTTGTTTGGCTTAATGGTGGAAAATCTTTACATTGATTATGGTAAGCCATATCAGCAGGACTACCATCACTTGGTAGATCTCTTTTTATTTGAGAAAACTTTGAAAATGATTCTAGATAAGTTTGAGGTTTATAGACATAATCAATAATTAGATTGTTATTGTTATCATAAATTTTTGATAAATGAAAAGAGCTGTTAAATGGTTTATCCGCATCAATATTATTAGAAAAAAATGATGTTGGTAAGCCGTCTCCATCCAATATTCTAATTTCACTCATAGTAGCGCTTTTATTGATTGTAGTTTCAATAACATCAAAAACAAATCTGAAA
>NZ_JBKCVI010000064.1:0-2977 GCF_046317795.1 Flavobacterium sp.
CCCTATCATAAATTATTCCGTAGAACAGAGTTTCTAGAAGTAGAAGGTTATGGTAAATTTGAAGCGTATGGCAATCGCGATTCGTTGAAATACAGAAGCGTTTATGGATTAGACAATATCTTAACTTTATACCGAGGAACCATTCGCAGAGTAGGATTTTCTAAAGCTTGGAATATGTTTGTGCAATTGGGTATGACTGATGATACGTATGTTATGGAAAACTCGGAAACGATGAGTTACCGTGATTTTATCAATTCGTTTTTACCTTATTCACCAACGGACTCTGTGGAAATTAAAACCCGAATTCAATTGGGTATTGAGCAAGATGACATCATGTGGGACAAACTACTGGAGCTCGATTTATTCAATGCCAATAAAATAGTAGGGCTAAAAAACGCTACGCCTGCTCAAATTTTAGAACACATCTTGAATGACTGTTGGAAATTACAACCCAATGATAAAGACATGATAGTCATGTATCACAAATTTGGCTATGAAATAAATGGACAAAGAAAACAAATCGATTCGAAAATGGTATGCCTTGGCGATGACCAAACCTACACAGCCATGGCAAAAACGGTAGGTTTACCTGTTGCAATGGCTGCTATTCAAATTCTAAACGGCAACATCAAAACGCCTGGTGTGCAATTGCCTATTCGTAAAGAAGTGTATGAACCAATTTTAAAAGAACTCGAAGAATTTGGCGTAATCTTCAAAGAAACTGAAAAAGCTTATGTGGGTTACAATCCTGATAAATTGTTGGGGAATTAATTGATTTTGGAGCGAATGGTTCGGGCATTTTTTGGAGTCCATTTTCCTGCTTTTCGTTCTATCTTTTATATCTAAAAGGTTTTGAAAACCAGTTAGATATAAAAGATGCCACTACAATCAGGGCTATTTAGCGATGGCCTTTTATTAAATCAGTTGTAAATTGTGTTTTTTACTTATATTCCAAAACAAAATTCTTATTTTTGCTTTCAAATAAACTGTTTTTAAACAAAAACATGCTACAACTTTACATTCGGGTTAATTGTAGACTTGTATTATATATCGCCCCGCTGGGGCTTTAAAAACATAAAACAATTCTTTACTACCTAGCTTTCGCTCCTAAAGGAGCTTTTTAAGTCCCATCGGGACTGCATATTGGTTGATAAAGTATCAATCCGAAATAAGCCCCTTCGGGGCGACATATAAATTATTCGGAATTTTTAATCCTATAATGACATTTCAAATACAATCTTATGAAAATAAATCAGTTACAAATAGAAATTGATGGCATCGATAAAGAAATCCTGCGCGACCTCATGATAGATGCCCGAAAACCCATTTTACAAATTGCAAATAAAATTGGAATTTCGGGTGCGGCTATTCACCAACGATTGCGAAAACTAGAAGATGCTGGTGTGATTGCCAGTTCAAAATTAATGGTTGACAACAAGGTTTTGGGTTATAAAACCATGGCGTTTATTGGTATTTACTTAGACAAAGCATCGAGTAATGCCGAAGCAGTAAAAGAACTTAAAAAAATTCCAGAAGTGCTAGAATGTCACTATACTACAGGAAACTGGAGTATTCTTATCAAAATCATTTGCCGCGATAACGAACATTTGATGCAACTCTTGAATAAAAAAATCCAACCGATTGAAGGTGTCTCAAGAACCGAAACCTTTATCTCGTTAGAACAACAAATTGAACGACAAATACAACTTTAAAAAAAACCCTGTCAGAGTTTATCCCGAGACTTCGGGACTGACAGGGTTTACAGTATTAACTTAATCAACCTTAATCTCTTCTACCAAAAACTTGCAAAGCCCAATATAACAGCGAAGCCAAAGCACCAATAGCGGCAACAACATAGGTTCGCGCTGCCCATTTCAAAGCATCTTCTGCTCCGGCATATTCCTCTTGGCTCACCATATTTTTGTTTTTTAACCAAGCTAAAGCTCTGTTACTCGCATCATACTCAACCGGCAATGTGATAAAACTAAAAGCGGTGGCAACCGCCATTAATACCAAACCGATAACGGCAATGTAAAATCCGAGACCTAATCCTGCAGCTGCACCTAAAATCAGTCCTCCAAAAATTAAATATTGTGAAAGTGTGGAAGAAACGTTAACAATTGGCACTAACTGAGAACGAAGTTGAAGCATATTATATGCCGTAGCGTGTTGCACTGCATGACCACATTCGTGAGCGGCAACGGCTGCAGCAGAGGCATTTCGCTGATTATAAACGGACTCACTCAAGTTGACGGTTTTGTCCGTTGGGTTATAATGGTCAGTTAATTGTCCTGGCGTTGAAATAACTTTGACATCATAAATGCCGTTGTCATGCAACATTTGAGTAGCAATTTCGGCACCGCTCATGCCATTACGTAAATGAATTTTTGAGTATTCTGCAAATTTGCTTTTCAGTTTTGAACTCACTAGCCAACTTACTAAAGCGATTGCTCCGATTAAAATATAGTATCCAAACATAATTATGATTTTTAAGTTTTTTATATAAGTAGCAAATTATGCGCCAAATGTTACAAATGACAAATTGACATTTTTTTAATAACCTCTACGATACAAAGTTAATAACTTTTCCTGGAACGATAATCACTTTATTCGGAGTTCTTCCCTCCAATTGTTTGATAGTTCTTTCATCCGCCATTACAATTTCCTGAATTTGTGGAACGGTTAAATCCAAAGGTAGCTTGATGGTGAAACGCATTTTTCCGTTAAACGAAACCGGATATTCTTTATCAGATTCCACCAAATATTTCTCTTCGCAGATTGGAAAAGCAACCGTTGAAATTGAACCGTCATGACCTAATTGACTCCATAATTCCTCAGCGATATGTGGAGAGAATGGAGAAAGGAGAATGAGAAGGGGTTCCAGAATTTCGCGCTTGTTACATTTCAATTCTTGCAACTCATTCACACAAATCATGAATCCGCTTACGCATGTGTTCCATGAATAGCGATCCAGATC
>NZ_JBKCVI010000065.1:0-13732 GCF_046317795.1 Flavobacterium sp.
ATAAAAAATAATACTATCATTTTTTATCAATAAAGTTTCTTTATCAATATCTGACATTTTCCAATATCCTTGTAATGTTGAATTGATGTTTTTTATTTTCTCTTGTGAAAAAGTTTGTAATGTAAAAAAAAGAAGAATCGATATGAAAAACTTAATTACTATATTCATTTTTATTTATTTAATAATTCCAATGATCTATTATATATTGTTTTTCTTTTATCTTCATCGACACATTTAGCATTTACTGTTTTAGTTATCGTATGGAAAGTACTACCGTTTTTGTCAATCTCAGGTATAGTATATACTGAAAAATACCATAATGAACTTATAATAGCTAAATCCCTATTGGTTGCAATTAATGATGCATCATTTTTTGCTATATATGTAGTTCCATAAACCTTATTATAAAAACTAAAAAAGTTCTTATAATTATTACTTAAAGTTAATTGTATTAAACCTCTGCCTCTGTATAAAAATCCATCGCCGGAATCTTCGTCTCCATTTCCTCCTTTATTCGCATAAGCCATGTTTGTAAACCTTTCCGTATTAAAAAGGTATTTGTTGGGAGAAATATTTTTTTTGCCTAAATTAGATTCTGCCAAAATCCTACTTTCTTCCGCTTCAACGCTTAGATAGGCATTCGATTCGCTTCCAAATACATCCTTTACTCTATCTACAGATTTATAATATGCGGATTCAACAATAGATAATTTATTAAACCCTCCAGATTCATGTCCTGTTTGCCCAAGAAAATGAGCTACTTTATTACTGTCATTTAACCCAAAATTACTACTCCCATATAAATTAATTGTAGTTTCTAATGAAGACAAACTTTTACTATTACCATTTGGAAATAAAGTTGTTAGTTCATAATTTGTAATTCCAACTTTTGTAAAATGCCAATCATTATCGTTCCAAGTCCATCTATAATTGTCCGTCCCTGCATTAGCAACTCCATCACAATCTCTTTCTGGAGCTTTTGCACCTTCCCCTGGATAACATCCTGAATATGTTGGCTCCATACCTTCAAGCTCAACCATATCAATTAAACGATTCCCACTAAATTGATATGGCGAATAAAAAGGATATTTAGCTGTTAACGGATCCACCGCAAAAAACCTTCCCACCCTCGGGTCGTGCATTCTAAAAGTATAATTCAAAGACTTCCCTTCGCCACCTTTTATCTCATCATCTTTTTCTTGCCCTTGAAAACCGTAGCGATAGAAGTTTGGTTCTATTGCACCATGACGGTTGGGAACCAAACTACCAAAAGGATAGCGACATTTTGTATAAGAACGTGATGTAAATGTATTAAAAAAAGCAACTCAAAATGAATTGCTTTTTTGTTTTATTTATCATTTACCAACCGAAGGGATTGACTTCGTAGAATCTTTGATTTCGGGCGGCAGCAGGAGCGTGGAATTATTTTATTTTCCAAAAAGCTTTTTTATTTTCTCTAAAAGCTTCTTGACCTATTTTTAGATCTAAATTAATTAATTCAGAGTCTAAGTTCAATATTGTTTCTAACTTCACAAGAAGCATTCTTTCCATATTGTAGTCACCATTACCACAATGAAACTGCCAAATAACTCCTTCTTCTTCGTCGTCTTCATTAGATACATATAAAATAGGCATTCCATCATTGACAATATATGTTGAAGTTACAACCATAGTGTTTTCGTTTAATTCTTTTAATGATGCCATTTATCTCTATTATTTTTTCTAGTTCTTAAATTTAAATTTTTCACTTCTCTTGTACCTCCATTTTTAACAGATGTTTTGTGGTCTACTTGTACTTCGTTTGATGGTGGAGTTATACCTGTTTTGGATTTTTTAGACTCTACCATTATTTCACCTGTTACATCATCTTTTAAAACTCCACCATTGTTCTCCTTATTTAATCTTTTCATTTCTTTCACTACTCTAGGAGTTGGTTTAGTGGATGCATTTACATTTTTAGGGTCATTAATACTGCTATAATCTGTAGCTCCTTTAAAGTCTGTGCTTTCATCAACATTTTTAATTTTTGGAGCACTTTTCTCAACAGGTGTCTTTTGTGAAGCATTTGCTTTAGCCTTCATTAACCCTCCTGTGAAACCAGCTGCAAAAATATTTATTGTCGTTTCTTTTAATTCTTGAGCATCTTCTTTAGCTCTTTCTTTGTTTTTATCAATATTTGCTTGAGCTAATTTAGGATTTTTAGCAATCCATTCAAGTCTCTCCTTCATTAATCCTTCATCAATATCATCTTGAGTAAAATCTGAATAATATTGAAACTCTCCACCATTAATACTAACTACTAAATGATACGGTACAAATGGGTCAAGCCACGACTCTTTAATATCAACAAGCTTAATATCAGGCTTACCTTTTTGATCTAAACTTACTTGATAATAAAGTGATTCAGCACCTTCAAGTTCAGTAAAGGCAATTACTTTATTTTCTGCAAAAGCATAAGGTGAGTTCCAAGGAAAGTCTTTCTCTAACGGATCTACCGCAAAAAACCTACCCATCCTCGGGTCGTGCATTCTAAAAGTGTAGTTCAAAGAATTCCCTTCCCCTTTTATCTCGTCATCTTTTTCTTGCCCTTGAAAGCCGTAACGATAATCAGCTGTTGAGCCATGACGGTTTGGCACCAAACTACCAAAAGGATAGTAATCTAATATATGGTAATAGCAATAAAAATAAGAACTTCAGGTTGATCAAAAAACATCAAATTTGTCATTTTTGATACAAAAACAACTAATATTTATCAAATATAAATATTATTTTTAAACCATTAATTTCTTTGTTTTATTTTATTTATAAATGTGTTATATTGCATTACTTTAAAAAAATTAATATTTTGAAAACATTTCGAATTTATAGATTATTAGCCATTGTAATGGTTTTTTTATTACTTTCTTTTCAGGATTATGAACCTGAGTTAAAAAAGAGAATTACGGATACAGCTTTCAGGTATGAATTTTATGTTACAACAAAGGAACCTGAAATTAGAGCAGGACGAATGTATTATTGGTTCAGAGCAGGTGCTATACATAATTCAGAAAATGGGGTTTCGGGACAATTGCTTAACGATGTATTTGAAAAATTCTACCTGAATAATCAATTGGCTGAAAAAGGAGAATTCAGAAAAGGACTAAAAGTGGGTTTATGGAAAACCTGGCATACAAACGGTGTGCTCGAATCAATTCAGTATTGGAATGAAGGCAGAAAAAAAGGAACTTATTATCAATACAGCAATAAAGGAGAGATTATTGAAAAAGGGCGCTATAGTGCTGACAAAAAACAAGGTCAATGGATTAATTTTGTATCAAAAGATACAATAGAATACAACAACGGTTTAATTAAGGTTTTAAGCGAAACAGAAATAGCAAGGCAGACCAAAAGAAAAGAAAAGGAAGCCAAAAGAAAGCTGAAAAGGGAAGAAAAAAAAGAAGAAAAGGAAAAGGAGAAACTCGAAAAAGGGAAACTGTCCGAAAAGGATAATGATGTAAAAGGAAGTACTCCTAAACCAGGAAATGAAGCTGACGAAAAAGAAAAAAGTAAAGCAACTTTTCCAAATAAAAAAAATGATTCTAAACCTAAGAAAGATAATTTCTTAAAAAGATTGTTTTCAAAAAAGGAAAAATCAAATGATAAAGGCCAATAGCTTGCTTTATGCCGTGTATGTTTGTTTACTAGTTTCAATACTATGTGGTGCCCTGTTGTATTTTTCAAGTTTATATACCATGCTCAATACGTTTTACAACACTAGAGAAGAGATGTATATTCAAAATCAGTCAGCTATGAATTATGGACTAAGTCAGGGCGATACTGAAAATACAATACTCAACGACGAAAACGGAATTGTATCTAGTGCTGAGATAAAATCATACGGTTTACTTAATGTAATCATCGTAAAGAGCATATTTAAAAAGGACACCATTGCTTCAGCTCAATTAATTGGGCATTATGCTTCTGACCAGACAGCACTATATTTGACAAATTTTTCTAATGGATTGTCTTATGCCGGTAATGTTACTTTAATAGGAGATAAAAAATTACCCAGTAAATTTATTGACGAAAAATATGTAAACAATTCTCTCGGAAATTTGAAAGCTTCAGGAAAAATAGAACTGTCAACTAATGTGCTTCCTGAAATAAGCTCGGATTTTAAAAAAATGTTTGTGGCTGAAACAACCATTCGCGTATTGCTTAAAGATATCGAAATGATCAAGGATTCCAGCTACTTTAATTCCTTTTTTAATAAAGCTATCAATGTGCAATTGACTTCGCCTTTACTTCAGAATAAAATTATAAAAGGGAATTTTATTTTACACGCTAAAGATTCCATTGTGATTACTGCAAATGATGTATTGGAAGATGTGATTGTAAAGGCACCTGTAGTTAGAATTAGCAAAGGTTTTAAGGGTAATATTCAAGTTTTTGCTGATAAAAAAATAATGCTTGAGGACAATGTTACCCTTTCCTATCCTTCAGTACTATGCGTTTATAATACTTCCGCTGAAAAAAGTCAGCTGGTTATTAATGAAGACAGTACTGTATATGGAGCTGTTGTACTTTTTGGTAATCCTATACACAGTTTAGACGATAACAGTGTGCTTCTAAAAGAAAAAACAAAAATAGTAGGAGTTGTGTATTGCACAGGAAAGCTTATGATAGGCGGAAGTGTATATGGCTCAGTTTATACTAATAGAATTTTTAGCCAAACCGCATCTGCCAATTATGAGAATTGCATAATCAATGGAAATATAGATGTTACTAAAAGACCTGATTATTTCATTTCGATTTCGTTGTTTAAAAACAAGAATGAACCCTATGGCGTGTTTAAGAAAGTATTATAGACTTCGGGCAAACTCTATTTTAGAGTCGGTAATCGCTTTGTGCATCATTGCAATATGCTTGTACGTGGCTATATTGGTTTATGCAGCTGTTTTTACACCTAAAACTTCAGCTAAATTTTATAGTACAAGGAACAAACTATCGGAAATTTATTTTATGGCTCAAGTGAATCCAGATTCGATTGAAAAAATGGGAAATGATCATTTACTAATTCATCAGGAATGGATTAACAGTAATTTGCAACAAATCAATATTGAATACAAAGACAGCACCGGTGTAACTAGTAAGAATAACTTTTATGTTCAAAATTAAAAATAATTTAAAAATGGTAAAAGCCTTTTCTGTAGTGGAAGCGGCATTTAGTATGGTTATTACGGCTATTGTTATTGGGTTGGTTTTTATTGTTTTTGCCATTTTGTCTGAAAGAATGCTCGATTTTAAAAATCAAAATCAGTTTGTTGCCGATATGAATCGGTTGACGTATGCCCTGAATAAAGATATTTTTGACAGTGAAAAAATGTCAAGCAACGATGAAAGCATTTCATTTAACTACTATTCAGGTGACATGGTAAAATATCTTCGATATGATGACTATACTATTAGAGCTAAAGAAGGTTTTCTGGATACTTTTAAAATTCCCATCACTCGTTTTATAATTGATACTATAAGAAAAAAAAATAACCGAATAGTTTTTCAGCGACTTAATTTAAAACTAAATGTCAATAAACAGCCAATGAGTTTGAAGTTTTTTAAAAGAGTTAATTCCAATCAATTAATGGAAAATTATAAGTAATTATGGGTATCGATTTAAGTCAATATAAAAGTAATCCTGTAGAAAAAAAAGAATTTAATTTTGAAATAAAATCTTTAACAGCAGCCAAGAAACTCTCGGATAAGAAGAAAGAAGTTTTTTATAGAGAGCTTGGGATGCTATTAAAATCAGGAGTTGATTTTAAGAAAGCGTTGGAAATTTTGAGTCACCAAGCAAAATCAAAATTAGAACAAAGTATTATCTTGGATATTAAGGAAAAGGTTGTGTTTGGTAAGAGCATCTGTGAAGCCATGATTAGCACCAATCAATTTTCACCTTATGAATATTATAGCATTCAAATTGGAGAAGAAACCAGAAAATTGGAAGAAGTACTGAACGAACTACAGAAATTTTTCAGCAGAAAAATTCAGATGCGTCGACAAATTATTTCTGTTTTGACCTACCCAGGCATAGTTATGTTGGTAACTATTTCAGTGCTTTATTTTATGCTGAATAAAGTGGTGCCGATGTTTAGCTCTGTTTTTAAACAGTTTGGAAGTGAGTTGCCTAAAAGCACTCAAATGATTATTAAAATATCAAATCACTCAGGAGCATTATTTTTATTTTTATTTTTATTTATAATAGGATTAGTTGTTTTTCATCATCTTTTTAAGGAAAAAGATTTTTATAGAGATTTTACCTCTAAAATGGTTTTGAAAATACCTTATTTTGGAAATCTAATTAAGAAAATATACATATCACGATTTTGTCAATCAATGAATTTGCTGACTTCATCAAAAACTTCGTTAATCACTTCATTATCATTAACGTCAAAAATGATAGGTTTTTATCCAATTGAAAAATCAATTGAAAGCATTAAAAGTGATGTTACAAAGGGAGTTTCGTTAAGTGATAGTTTGAAAAAGCATAGTGTGTATGAAAACAAAATGGTTTCGATGATAGAGGTAGCGGAGCAAGTTAATCAATTGGATGTAATGTTCGAAAGACTAACAGAACAATATAATGAGGAAATAAATCATCAGACCAAAATGATTGGGGTGATTTTAGAACCCATGATTATTATTTTTATTGGAGTTATCGTAGGAGTGATAATGATTTCCATGTATGCTCCAATGTTTGATTTGAGTAAAATTATTAAAAATTAAAGTTATTAAAAAAACTTGTAGGGTTAAAAAAAAAATCTTTAATTAGAACACTAATTATTAATCATTCAACATGGTTAATTTGAGAGCTACATAAACAACAAAAGAAATGAAAAAATTAGATTTAAAATTGTTAAAAACTATAAAATCAGGAATGGTCAAAGCCTATTCGATGACAGAAATACTGATAGTTTTGTGTATTATTGGAATTATTCTTTTAATGGTTCTTCCAAATCAAACCGCTGTTATAAGTCAGGCAAAAGCAATTGAAGCCCAGGCAATGCTTAATCAGGTTTACGGGTTAGAAAAAAGTCATTTTTATCGCTATTCAAAATATTCCAATAGTTTAGAAGAAATAGGTTTTGAACAAGAGTTAACAGTAGATCAAGGAGGACAAGCTGTTTATAAAATTGAAATAGTTGAAGCCACAAATGAGTCTTTTTCAGCAAGGGCAACTTCAGTATCTGATTTGGATAGCGATGGTGCGTTTAATACATGGGAAATCGATAATAAAAAAATATTAACAGAAGTAACCAAAGAATAAATTGGATGTTATTGTATTAGGATTGTTATTGTGTTTAGCTGTTGTGTTTTATCAGGATTTAAAGTTCAGAAGAATTCATGTTGTGTTACCCGCTTTAATTTTTATTTTCTCGATGGTGTTGTTTACGAGAAAGCCAGAAATGAACAGCACGGTTTTCATTATAAACATGTTATTTTTTCTACTTATAATTATAATTTTAGTAGTATATATGAGTCTTAAAAATAAAAAGTTTATAAATCCCTTTACCAATTATTTTGGGTTAGGAGATTTTCTTTTTTTTTTAAGCGTTACACCATTATTTTTAACTTATAATTTCATTTTATTTTTTATACTAACTTTGGTTTTTTCTATCATACTACAAATATTGTTTCAAAAAAGAATGAAAGAAAAAACAATTCCTTTAGCTGGTTTTTCAGCCCTTTTGTTAATGCTGTTGGTACTAAAAGATTTTTTGCTTGATTATTCTAAAATAACCGTTTTATAAGACTATGCAGGATATTAGCATTACTACCGAAAATCAGCATATTATTTCGAGTGATTTAGCAAATCATTATAAAATTGTGCCCAAAATAGCAGACGAAAAGAGTATTACTTTTTTTGTTGATATTGCTTATAATAGTAAAGATGCTACAGAGGAATTGGAATTGCTCTTGGGAAAAGAAATCTATTTTTTACCATTTCAAAGCAATGAGATAGAGAAGGCACTTTCCTTATACTACAGAAAGGATAGAGGGAATAATGCTGCACAACCTTTAAATATTGACAAAAGTGATTTTTTAGAGAATTTACTATATGAAGCAAAATCATTAAAAAGCAGTGATATTCATTTTGAAATCTATGAGTTGGATGCCAGAATTAGATTCAGAATAGACGGTCAGCTTATTGAACGTTATAAAATTGATAAAGAAAATTATTTAGAGTTAGTGAATAAAGTCAAAATAAAAGCAAAACTTAATATTACCGAAAAACGATTGCCTCAGGATGGTAGGATTACAAATAGCTCTTTTGATATAAGGGTTTCAATTTTGCCTACTCTTTTTGGGGAAAAAATAGTAATGCGTTTGTTAGGAAACGATGCTACTAATATTGATTTGAATACACTTGGGATGGATGGTGACGAGCTGTATCATTATCTTGAAGCTATTAAAAAGCCTAACGGAATTATATTAATTAGTGGGCCAACCGGTTCAGGGAAAACCACCACTTTGTATGCTACCCTAAAATTGTTGAATGATTCAGTCCGTAACATAGTTACAGTTGAAGATCCTATTGAGTATACCCTAAAGGGAATTAATCAAGTTCAGTTAAAAGAAGATATTGGTTTAACCTTTGCTTCTGCTTTGCGTTCTTTTCTTCGTCAAGACCCAGATATTATAATGCTTGGAGAAATCAGGGATTCTGAAACAGCTATGATGGCTATCAGAGCTTCATTGACAGGTCATTTAGTATTGTCAACCATACACACAAATTCTGCGGTAGGAACCATTTCCAGATTAATTGATATGGGAATTCCTCCTTATTTAATTGCCGAAACCTTGAATATTTCTGTGGCTCAACGATTAATTAGAAAGCTATGTACCCATTGTAAACAGTCTATTGTATTTAGTATAGAAGATTTCCCGAGTAGTTTTCAACCACCCTATGCTCTTGATAAAGTATACAAAGCTGTTGGATGTAATAAGTGTTATCATACTGGTTATAGTGGACGAAAAGCCATTTACGAGATTTTAAATGTTGATTTTAAAACGTCTACTCTTATAAAAAATAATGATGTAAATACACTATTTAATGATAAAGTAAATCATAAGTCTTTGCCTGATAGAGCTTTCGAAATACTTGCTAATGGAGAAACAGCCCTTGAGGAAATTTATTCAATTCTAATTAATATTTGATAATGATAAATAAAATTATATATACTATCATTGGATTTTTTATTATTAATCTCTCTTTTGGTCAGCAAGACTATTCAGAGATTAACAAAAAGTTTGAAGATTTTTCGAAGATTAAAAAAGGATTGAATGATGTAATGAAAACAGATGTTTCAGGCTTAACATTATATGATTTTATCAATTCAATAGCGCAAGAACACCAGCTAAATGTTAGTGTAGATAACGATTTAAATCAGCCAGTTGTTAATAATTTTTTTGATGTTACCGTAAAAGATGTTTATACTTTTTTGGTTCAAAAATACGATTTAGATGTTGATTTTGTTAACAATATTATCATATTTAAGAAGCGAAAGGAAATTAAAATCATCCCTAAAAAAGAACTTAAAGTCATTGATGTAACCTACAATAATTTAAATGAATTTCTTTCTGTTAAACTTGAGAATGATTCATTGCCCAGTGTAGTGCAAGCTATAATTGATAAATCAGGAAAAAACATCATTATGTCTGCTGACATTAAAACTCAAAAAGTGTCATCTTATATTCTTAACAGACCTTTTGATCAGGTAATAGAGATGATGGCGAAATCCAACAACCTTATAGCTACAAAGGACGATAATGGATTTTATTTATTGGAAAAAAACACTCAAAACACGCTTACTAATTCCACGGATAAAAACCCTACTGCCAAAAATAAAGCACCAAAATTAGTTCCTGATGCTCCGGGTTTTTTTCAGGTTGATGTTAATAAAACAGGATTTTTAGATGTAAAGGCGAATGTTGCAGATGCCACTGATTTGATAGAAGAGGCTGCTGATAAATTAAAAATTAATTATTTCTTTTATAACAAACCTGAAAATGAAAAGGCATCACTTCAAGTTGAAAATATAACTTTTGATGATTTATTGGAAAATATTTTTAAAGGAAAAAAATACACATTCAAAAAGCAGAATGGTTATTATTTAATAGGGGAGCAGGCTACTGAGGGATTGAGAGCCACTGAAATTATTCAGTTGGAGAATCGTTCGATTGAATCGGTATTAACCTCTTTACCAAGAGTTTTTACCGAGAAACTAGAAATAAAGGAATTTGTAGAGTTAAACGGATTGATTGTTTCCGGTGCTAAATCAGTACTTGATGAATTGCGTGTTTACATTAAACAAATTGACAAAGTAGTGCCGTTAGTTCAGATAGAGGTCATGATTGTTCAGTATAATAAATCATACGATATTCAAACAGGCATTAAAGCTGGTATAGATAAAAATAATAGTAAACAAACAAGTGGTGTGTTATTTCCAACAACTGATGTTAATCTTAACGGTAGTTCTGTCAATAGTCTGATAGATGCCTTTAACGGACTTGGGTTAATCAAACTAGGTAAAGTGACAGATGCATTTTATTTAAACTTACAAGCACTTGAAAATAACTCTATCATTAAAATAGAGTCTACCCCAAAGATTGCTACAATTAGTGGTCATGAAGCAAAACTAGCTATAGGTGAAACCAGTTATTATTTTGAACAGACTAATCAGTTAATTAATAATGGAATTAACAATAATGTTTTACAGTCTGGTACATGGAAATCTACTGATGCAAATTTAAGTGTATCTATTAAACCTTTTGTTTCTACTGATGAAAATGTCACGCTAAATATAGTTGTTGAAAAAAGTTCTTTTCTTGCCAGAGCCGGAGCAACTGCACCTCCAGGAAAATCTACACAAAAGTTTGAATCTTTAGTTAGGGTTAAAAACGGTGAAATGATACTATTGGGGGGACTGGATGAATTACAAAAAGAAAATTCAGGGTCAGGTGTTCCATTAATATCAAGGATTCCAATTATAAAATGGTTTTTCAGTAGCAGAAAAAAAGCCAAAAGTAATTCAAAGCTGCATATTTTTATTAAACCAACAATTGTTTATTAATGAATTTTTTATTAAATAAAATAGTAAACATTAATGCGCTTAACCTAATCGGAGTTTTTAGGAACAACGACGGTGATTCTTTTTTTCTTTTGAAAATAAAGAAAAAAAAGTCACAGCTCGATATTATTGAAAAGCTTGTTTTTTCAGACATTGAGAATTTGAAGTCTAAACTAGACTCTAAAGTTCCTTCTATTCTTTTATTTGATGGCAAAGGCGTATTGAACAAAAAAATTGGTTTAAAAAGTGAAACAGATACTGAATGGTTAAAAAATTTAGATTACAAATCGATACATTATACAAGTTATAATACTCAAGAATGTCAATTTTTAAGTTTTTGTCGTGCTACAGTATTAGATGAATTGATTGCCCTTTTTTATAAAAATGAAATTCAAATAATTGATTTTTACATAGGTGGTTTAACAGCTGTTTTGGTTAATAATTTGCTTGATAAAAGTAAACTCTTATCGAATGAAACATTTCTTGAGTTTGATAATAATACTTTAAGTACTATCTCAAAGCCAGACTCTGAAAGAAAAACAGAAAACTATACAATTGGAACTACCTTGATTTCTAACTTTGAGCTACCTCTTTATGGAGCTGCTATCAATTTTTATGTTAATCAAAGTTCTATTGTTAAAAGCCAGAGTGTCTTAATAGATTCGGAAGAGGTTATTTATAAAAAGGCTTTTGAAAAACTAGGGATTATTATTTTGGTTGGTTTTTTTTGTTTATTACTTGCCAGTTATGGCCTCATACAATATTTAAATTATAAAAATGCTACTTTAAATTTAGAAAACAGCTATAGTAATAAAGCATATAGTGTCATTAATGATTTAGAACTTCAAAAGGAGAAGAAACTTAAGATACTTGCAGAAACCGGATTTTCTTCGAAAGAGTTTATCTCTTTTTATTGTTATAAATTGACAAAATCTATTCCATATGTTATACATTTTTCTTATTTGGAAGTATACCCAATAAAAAAAGAAATTAAAAAAACTGAAAAGGTTGAATTTGATTATAAGATAATTTTATTAAAAGGAAATACTCCTGATGAAACTGTTTTTAATGATTGGATTGACTCTTTAAAAAATGAAAAATGGCTACAAAAATTGGAAATAGTTTCGATTAAAAGAGATAAACAAAACATATCTTATTTTGAATTAAAAATTACAATCAAAGATGTTTAATCAATATAGCTATAAATTTAAATTTAAATTTCTGATAGTATTTTTTATAATACTATCTATAGCTGCATACAGGCGATCTTTTAGTAATTTGATATTATTATATAAGGAAAACATTGTTCAAAGAGAAAAAAAAGCTTTAATGAATAATCAGACACCTAATATTAAAGCTTTGAGTACTCAAGTGGCCAGACTAGACAAATTGATTGGGAAAGAAGGAATCGAAAAAGAAAAGATTCAACAGGAAATTATTGATTTTTCAGTAAAAAATAGCTCCGGAATTTCTATTAATGATTTACAACCTATTCACAATTTTGTATATGATGATTATCAAGTTTATACTTATCAAGTTGATTTAACAGGTGGCTATAATGAATTACTGGACCTAACCTATAAATTTGAAAAACAATTTGACTTTTCTAAAATAATAAGTCTTACGTTTTATACTGACAAAAAGAATTCGAAAAAAGAAATTTTACATTTAAAACTAATATTCCAAAATTATGAAAATAATAAATAACCTTATCCTTATGCTAGCTTTGATATCTTTATACTCCTGTGAAGATATTATAGAGAAAGATATTACCAATGATACTGTGATGATTATATATCCCCAAAACAGTCAGGAAATCCAAAGCAATGTAGTAGATTTTCAATGGAATGAACTTGATGGTGCCAAAAAATACAGAGTGCAAGTTTATTCAGCCAATTCCAATATGGTTTTAGACTCGTTAGTCAGTCAAAATCATTTGAATTTCCCTCTGAATCAGGGCAGTTATCAATGGCGCGTAAGAGGTGAAAATTCTGCGTATTTTTCTAATTATACTTTTAACTATAGTTTTTCTGTTATTCAAACTAATGATTTAACTTCTCAACAAGTTATCTTAAACAACCCTGCTGATAATTTTTATACTAATAATCAGGCAATAATTTTAAATTGGCAGAATTTAACTGCGGCTCAAAGTTATAATTTTGAGCTGATTAACGTTACAAATGGAGAATCCATAGTAAATCAGCAATCGAATTTAACCTCTACATCACTTACCCTTAACAGTACTATTTTGGCCAGTGATGCCCAATACAGATGGAAGGTAAAAGGAATAAATAGTACCAGCCAAACTCCATTTTCTTTTCGAAATTTTTATTTAGACAGGAGTAATCCAAACACTCCTGTAAACACTTTACCCGAAGCTAATACTATCCAAACCATCAATCAGCAAATTAATTTTATATGGTCAATGCCAGCAGACGTTGGAACTATCCAGTCAACCGTGTCGTATACTATTGAATTTTCAAATACAGTAAATTTCACTTCAATTCTTCAGTCTTCAAATTCTACATCAGCAAGTTTCCTACAGTCTTTTTCAACTGCAGGTGATTATTATTGGAGAGTTAAGGCAAAAGATCTGGCTGGTAATACAGGATTATATAGTATAC
>NZ_JBKCVI010000066.1:0-8273 GCF_046317795.1 Flavobacterium sp.
GAAATCAGACGATATTCGTTTGAATAAATACATTTCAAACTCGGGTGTTTGCTCGCGACGTGATGCAGATATTTACATTCAATCAGGAAATGTAAAAGTGAATAATGTGGTGATTACCGAAATGGGGTACAAAGTAAAACCTGGCGATGTGGTGAACTTCGACGGTTCGGTTTTAACACCAGAACGCAAAGAATACCTTGTTTTGAACAAACCAAAAAACTTTACTACTTCCAACGAAGATGATGCCGATCACAGAAATGTATTGGAATTAGTGCGTGGTGCAACCAAAGCGAATATTCAACCCATCGGAAGAATGGATAAAAACACCACTGGCTTATTATTGTTTACGAATGATACCGATATGGTTCGTAAATTTAGTTTACCCAATCAAAAGTCTTCTAAAATATATCAAGTGTCATTAGATAAAAACTTGAAGTTTGAAGATTTAGAAAAAATATCAAACGGCGTTACCCTTGATGGTCACAAACTTTATATTGATGAAATCTCGTATATCGAAAATGAGCCAAAAACAGAAATCGGCTTGAAACTTAGAACGCCGAATGTCAAAGTAGTTCGCGCTATTTTTGAAAGTTTCAACTATGATGTCATCAAAATTGACCGTGTTGCTTTTGCAGGTTTAACCAAAAAGAATTTACCACGTGGCAATTGGCGTTTTTTGACCGAACAAGAAATAATCAATTTGAAAAACGTTTGAAAAACAATATATTTATAATTAAAAAAACAACTAATTATGAAAAATATATATCACTTTTCAATGATGATTTTTTTATCATTGCTTTTTATTAACTGTAAATCAGAAAAGAAAACTCAAGATTTTACAGCAATAACCGATTCCTATTTTGATGGTAAAAATGAGTTAAATCCATTGGATGCAACACTTAACGGACAAAGCGAATACAACGACCAATTGGTTTTTGAAATGACCGAAACCTACCGAAATAAGCGCAGAGCATTTTTTGAAAAATTCGCAACCGAATTAAAAACTATTGACACTACGCAACTTTCTATTGAAGAAAAAAACAGTTTCGACATTATAAAATGGGAAACAGAAATTGGATTGTCTCTCTTGGAGCAAAAAGCTAACTTAATCCCAATTCAACAGTTTGACGGAACACATTTAACGATAGGTCAGTTTGCAAGTGCCGAAAGTGCACAACCCTTCAAAACCGAGAAAGACTATAAAAATTTCTTGAAAAGAATAGATTTGTATTCCATTTGGTTAGATTCAACGATGGTATATATGAAAAAAGGAATGCAAGAAAAAGTAGTTTTACCAAAAGCATTGACTGTAAAACTCATTCCCCAATTTGAAGAATTAATTACTCCAAAAGTAGAAGACAATTTATTTTATTCGAGCTGTAAAAAATTCCCATCCAATTTTACTGAGGAACAAAAAAGCACTTTGTCAAAACAATATGCAACGGCAATATCTGAAAAACTTGTTCCAAAGTTTCAGAAATTTATAACTTTTATGAAAACGGAATATCTTCCAGCTTCAAGGGAAACAAGCGGTATCGGGAGTCTTAAAGGCGGAAATGAATTGTATAAAGTATATGTAAAACAATGGACAACAACGGATAAAACTCCGAATGAAATTCACGAATTGGGATTAAAAGAAGTAGCTCGTATCAGAACCGAAATGGAAAAAGTGAAAGCTCAAGTAGGTTTTAAAGGCACTATTAAGGAATTTTTTGATCATGTTAGAAACAGAAAAGAATTAATGCCTTTCAAAAAACCAGAAGAAGTTATCGCTAATTTTGAAAAAATCAACGAAACAATTAAACCAAATGTTGACAAGCTTTTTTCATTACAACCCAAAACGCCATTTAGGGTAAAAAGAACAGAAGCATTTAGGGAAAAAACAGCTAGTGCTGAGTATGTGAATGGTTCAGCTGATGGAACAAGACCAGGAACTTTTTATGTTCCAATTCCAGATATAACCACTTACAATTACTATGGAGATGAAGATTTGTTCTTGCATGAAGCCATTCCTGGACATCATTTTCAAGTTTCTCTGCAACAAGAAAACGCAGCTTTACCCGATTTTAGAAAGTACAATAGGTTTGGTGCTTATAGCGAAGGATGGGCTTTATACACTGAAAGTTTAGGAAAAGAATTGGGATTGTATACTGATCCTTATCAATATTTTGGGATGTTAGGCAATGAAATTCACCGAGCCATTCGTTTGGTTGTGGATACAGGAATGCATTCAAAAGGTTGGACACGTGAGCAAGCCATACAATATTCATTAGACAACGAAGCAAGGAGTGAAGCCAGTATTATTGCCGAAATAGAGCGCTACATGGCTTGGCCTGGTCAAGCATTATCATACAAAATAGGTCAACTAAAAATCTTGGAATTACGCCAAAAAGCACAAGATAAAATGGGAGCTAAATTTGACATCAAAGTGTTCCATCAAAAAGTATTGGAATCTGGAGTGATGCCATTAGCACTGTTAGAAAAGAAAATCAATAATTGGATTGCAACAGGAAAGAAAAAGTAATAAAAAAAGTCCAAAAAATGTGTTTTTTTTATGTTAGATTTTAATCTGAAAGTAATACTAAGTATGAAGATCATTACTGTTACCAAAAAAAAAACGCTACCAAAGATTAGCGTTTTTGATGTTGATAATTAAGAATGCAAATCATATCGAATTTCTAGAAAATTCTATCACTTTAATCTTTCTAACAAGAATGGCTTTTATTTAGTTTGTTTCGTGTTTTATTTGGAAAGCCAAGATTTAAAATCACCCACTTTTTCAATTGCAACAAAAATATTCTCACCATCGAAACTAGGCTTTAAAGTCAATTTGATTTTAGATTTTGAAACATAATACATTTCAACAATAGCGTTTAGAGAAATTAGAAACTTTTTATTTACTCTATAAAAATCGATTGGATTTACTTCTTCTTCAATTTTCTTTAAACTTTGTTCTAGAGGTAATTTTTTTCCATCAAAAAGGCAGGCAAAAGTTAGTTTATCTTCTGAAAAAAAATAAGCGATATTATCAATAGATATTGACTTTAATTGATTATTCAACTTAACTAAAAAACGATTTCGATATCTGGATTCCATATCCATCATCATTTTACTATAATTAGGAAATGTTGTAAGACTTTTATATTTATCTATACTCTTTTTTAAATTTGATATTGAAATTGGCTTTAAAAGATAGTCAATACTATTTACTTCAAATGCCTTAATTGCATATTCTGAATAGGCAGTAACAAAAATAACAGGACAAGTAACATTTACTTCCTCAAAAATTTTAAAACAATAATCATCAGAAAGATTAATGTCCAAAAAAATTAGATCTGGTATACTATCGCTTAAAAAAGAAATAGCCTCTTTAACTGAGTCAATCACTTCAATGACCTTCATTTCAGGTTCAATCGACTCAATCATTTTCTTTAATCTCTCCGCTATCAATATTTCATCTTCGATAATAATTACTTTAATCATAACTCGACTTAATTAAAGGGATTTCAACTCTAAAAACATTGTTTTCAATTTTAAAAGTAGGTACTCCACAATTTAGTAAAACATATTGTTTCTTAATACTTTTCATTCCAATTCCAAAAGATTCAGTTTTTACAGAATTTATTTTGGGATTAAAATTATTCTCAATTATCAATTGCTCTTCTCTAGTATAGATACTAATTAACAAAGGATTATGTTTATCAAATACTGTATGTTTTAAAGCATTTTCTATTAATATCTCAAGCGTTAGAGGAGGTATTAAATAATCCAATTTAGAAACGTCTACAGAACTCTCAAGTTTTATTAATCCTTGATGGCGAATCATTTGAAGTTCAAAATAAGAATTCAATAGTGTAAGTTCTTCAGATAAAGTAACTAAAATTTCATCAGAATTAGTGAGACTGTATCGAAAAACATTGGATAATTCCTCAACAAATTTTATCGCTTTTTCAGGTTCACTATCAATTAAACTAGTAATGTTACTAAAACAATTAAAAAGGAAATGAGGGTTAAGTTGATTCTTAAGTGACATATATTTATCATTAAGATTTTCAATCTCATTTTCTTTTAACCTTATTTTTAATTCCTTTTTTTCAAATTCATTTTCCAAATAAATCTCAAATAAATAGATAAATAAAACAACACTACTTACAATAATTAGAATGGCAAAAAAAAGCGTGTCAAAAAATATCAAACCTTGGTCATCATTAAATAATACCAAGGAAATTAGTCTCAAAAGAAAACTAAAAAATACAATTGTAATAATACTGACGAAAAAAAGGAATGTTCTTTTCTCGAATAATTCAATTCTTTTATAATAATTACTTTCAACTGTCTTCTTCCTTATCAAATAAATTAGAAAGATAAAAGTAAAACTTAGGGGAAATAAAAAAATTTGATCTTGTATAGCTTCAAAAAAAGAACTTTCATTATAGTCTTCTAAAAAATTCAAAAAACTAAATATAAAGCAAATTATACTATACAAGATCAATCTATTCTTCATTCCTAAATTAAAATTACTCAATCAAAATACTATCCTCTACAATATCTACTGCATAAAAATAACCTAAAATTCTATTTTTGGGATTACTAATGTTAATTATATTACTTTTTATTGATGCTGGAGGCGGATTTCCAATAAATGAAATTCCTTGATTACCTGTTTGAGTAAACAATTCGAAAAGAAATTGATAATATTTTTTTGAAATTGCTAATTGCTGGGCCTTTGCTATATCACCAATTTTAAAAGAAACTTCTTCATTAGGGTTAACTCCAATTCTTTGTTGTCCATCAAAAAATTCATCTGAAACAATAAGTGTTTGATTATTACCCGGATCAGGGACTATTGTAAAAACATTATTTTTAAAAACTCTGTAGTAATAATAATTTTCAACTCCTATTGGATCGGTAGAGTCAAACTTTATAAAAAACCCTTCATCTGTAAAAAGGGTTTCCTCTTCCAATTCATAATAAAAATTGTCAAATAAAGGGACTTGATTTAATGTGTCTGATCCTACATAGGTTTCATTATTCCAAATTATTGTTATAGTATAGGTTTTCCCAATTTCTGGAAGTAAGATGTTATTACTGTAGTTGCCATTACCAGAGTGAGTAAAATTCCACGTTGTAACCCCATCTGAAACAGTAACAACAGCATCTAAAACACCTTGGTTTGGTGTATTAGTTAAGAAGGGCAAAGTTTTTGTCAATCTAATAGCTTGAAAGGTGCTATTGGAATTCCTTTCAATTCCTCCTTCAATTACTAACCTTTCAATTGAATTTAGAGTAACATCATTGGTAACGTCTTCTTCACACGATGTAAATACTGTTATTGCAATGACCAAAATAAATATGTTTTTTAAATTTTCCATTTTTAAAATTTTTTAATTTAGAATAGTATTATTGATTTGAATTTAAAATTTGAATTCATAAGTTACACTTGGAACAATTCCAAAGAATGATAATTTAATAGCCTCAGTATTGCCTGTTGCGGTTTCAACATCATTTACTTCACTTACTTCTCTAAAATATATTGAAGCTGCATTTTGTCTGTTGTATAAATTTGCGATACTAAAAATCCATTTACCTGTTTTATTTGTGCCTTTTTTTGGGTTTAAAGTAGCCGAAATATCCAATCGATGATAAATAGGAAGTCTGTTTCCGTTTCTTTCACTATAGTCTGCAACAACTAAACCATTTTGTTCATATCGCCCTGTTGGATAGGTGACAGGTCTACCAGTACTAAGAGTGAAAACGCCGCCAAAGTCCCATCTTGAATTGGTTTTATAAAACCCTACTAGATTCAAACGGTGTAATTGATCTGCATTGTTAGCATAATATTCATTATTATTAATTCCATTCACTTTATTTTCACTTCTTGAGAGCGTATAACTTAACCAACCTGTCAACTTTCCTTCATTTTTATTTAACAAAAACTCTAAACCATATGCTCTTCCAACTCCTTGTATTACTTGTGTTTCAACGTCTTCTCTGAAAAGCAAATCGGCTCCATCTTTAAAATCGGTTACATTTGATAGTTTCTTATAATATGCCTCTATTGAAAAATCATATTTATTCTCTTTAATTTTAGAAAAATAGCCAATGGCTACTTGATCTGAAAATTGTGGTTTAATATAAGGTCCACTTGGTGTCCAAACATCTAAGGGAGTAGGAGATGTTGTATTCGTTACAAGATGAATATATTGAAACATTCTGTTATAACTTGTCTTTAATGAGTTATTATCGTTAATTAAATAGCGCATTGAAAATCTTGGTTCTAGATTATTAAACTGCTTAATAACTTTTCCAGAACTATAATTTTCAGTTCCAATAACATCATTCTCGGTAAACACATTAAAAACAGTATCATAGCTTAACGGTTTGCCTGTTTCATATATTCTAATATTTTCTGCACCTAATCGCATAAAGTTTGAAAATCGAATACCTGCTTCAATATTTATTTTTTCATTCAAGTCAAGATTTGAATCTAAATAGATACCATTTTCTAACGCAAAATTATTTTGAAACTTATCGGAGTTAATATTGGAACCATCTAGAGGTGATATTTTACCTGGGTTAAACTTAAAATAAGTGAAATCAATACCGGTTTTAAATGTTGCTTTTGAACTCGCATACCAAGTTAATTTAGGTTTTAAATTAAAGTTTGTAATGGCTGATTCCCATTTAAATTCTGAACCCGATCTAAGATTGTCCAATTCATAAACATAGTTTGAAAAAATACCTGATGTTTGAAAAAATAGCTTTTCATTAATAGTATTTGTCCATCTCAAAGTACTAATTACATTTCCCCAAGAAGTTCCTAAAAATTTAGGTAATTCAAATCGATCTCTACCAAAATAACCAGATAGGAATAATTTGTTATTCTCGTTCAAGTCATAATTAGCTTTCAAATTTAAATCATAAAAAAACAGTTTATTGTCTCTAAACTCTGAACTTAAAAATGTAAATGCGTCAACATAAGATCTTCTCCCAGCAAACATGTAAGAACCTCTTCCAACACCAAGCGAGTCTTTTTGTATTGGACCTTCTACTAACACTCTACTTGCTATTATCCCAATGCCCGCTTCTCCGTTAAATTTATTTTTGTTTCCTTCTTTTTGTCTAACATCTAAAACGGATGACAATCTACCGCCATAACTCGATGGAATTCCTCCTTTGTATAGTTTGACATCTTTAATAGCATCTGAATTGAAAACAGAAAAAAATCCAAACAAATGTGAGGCATTATAAATAGTAGCTTCGTCTAATAAAATTAAGTTTTGATCTGCACTTCCTCCTCTTACATTAAAACCTGATGATGCCTCGTTGACACTTGAAACCCCTGGAAGTAATTGAATAGATTTAAGTACATCAGGTTCTCCTAAAATTGCAGGTAATTTTTTTATTGTTGCCGCTTTCAGTGTATTAACACTCATTTCAGCACTTTTTACTTTGTTGTCAATTTTAGATGATTTTACAACTACTTCATTTAGACTAAATGAGTCGTCTTCTAATTTAAAATCAATTTTAATGTTAGATTTTATTTCAATTTTTTTTTCAATAGTTTTATAACCAATATAACTTACATAAATTGTATGTTTACCTTCTTCTAATGAAAAGGAATAAAAACCATACTCGTTAGTTACCGTAAACGCTTTATTATCAGTGTATACATTTACACCATATAATTTTTCACCAGTCTTCGCATCTCCAACATATCCTGAAACATTGAACTTATTTTGGCCATAGGAGATAAAAGCCAAAAATAAAAAATAAATTAAACTAAGGTTTTTCATAAAGAACTATTTTTAAATTACGAATCAAAAATAGGATCTAGTCCAAAATATTGATTTGAATTTCTGATGAAACCTTACTTTTCCTGATAAACCTCGATTTTTTTTTAAATTATAGATTAGTGCTAATTAGAGTAAATTTTAGGATGGTAATGCAGAAAAGGTATCTGTAGTAGGGACATTCCCGAAGCTTCGGGAGAACCTACACAAAAAAAAGTTCCAACTTATGTTGAAACTTTTGTGCGGGTAATAGTCCCGAAGCTTCGGGAGAACCTACACAAAAAAAAAGTTCCAACTTATGTTGAAACTTTTGAGCGGGTAATAGTCCCGAAGCTTCGGGAGAACCTACACAAAAAAAAAGTTCCAACTTATGTTGAAACTTTTGTGCGGGTAATAGTCCCGAAGCTTCGGGAGAACCTACACAAAAAAAAAGTTCCAACTTATGTTGAAACTTTTGAGCGGGTAATAGTCCCGAAGCTT
>NZ_JBKCVI010000067.1:0-2947 GCF_046317795.1 Flavobacterium sp.
GAGTTGTACCAAAGCACTCACAGAAACGGTTACCTTAACGGTAATCGATCCAACGGCAAGTGCGAGTTTTAGTCCAACTACTATTTGTACCAACGGAAATTCAGTACTCACTTTTACAGGAACGGCCAATGCCACGGTAACCTATTCAATAAACGGAGGAGCAAACCAATCCATAGTACTAAACGCAACAGGAACAGCAACAGTTCCAGGAACCTATACCGTAAACACGACCGTAACCTTAGTAAGTGTAACCACAGCAGGAAGTCCAAGCTGTACCAAAGCACTCACAGAAACGGTTACTTTAACGGTAAGACCAATACCAAATGCAGGAAATGATGCGAACTTACCTATCTGTTCAAATCAGGATCCAGTAGATATGTTTCCTTTGCTCGGAGCTAATGCTCAAACAGGTGGGGTTTGGAGAGATCCATCAAATGCAATAGTTACTAATATTTTGAATCCAGCTACAGCTGTTGACGGAGTTTATACCTACACAGTTTTAGGAATTGCACCTTGTGTTGATGATGTGGCTCAAATAGCAGTTTCAATAACATTGGGTCCAGAAGCTGGAGTTTCTGGCCCGTTTTCAATATGTGGAAATGTAGCACCGTATGATTTATTTCAACAATTAGGAGCTTCTGCCCAATCAGGTGGAGTTTGGACTAATCCATCAAATGTAGTAGTCTCAGGTATTTTCAATCCGGCTGTTGACCCAGTCGGAAATTATACATACACCTTAACGGGAACTTTACCTTGTTCGAATGATCAAGCTGTTATTACTGTTTCAATATCTCCTGTTCCAGATGCAGGAACAAGTACAACACCTCCAATAATTTGTTCCAATGATGCTCCAGTTAATTTATTTACATTGTTAAGTGGAACACCTCAAGCAGGTGGTGTTTGGACAAATTCTTCTAACGTTACAGTATCAAATATATTTAATCCAGCTGTTGGTGTTTCTGATGTATTTACATATACTGTTCTTGGTGGTTTTGGGTGTACTCCTGATTCTGCAACAGTAACTATTACAGTAGCACAATCACCAAATGCAGGTATTGATGGAACTTTAACGACATGTGTCAATACAACAAATTTAAATTTATTGAATGGATTGGACGGAACGCAGGGTTCTGGAACATTTAGTGATGATAATGCAACAGGAGCTTTATCAGGAACATTTTTTAATCCTTCATTGGTTCTGCCAGGTTCTTATAATTTCAGTTACACAGTTAACAGCGGAGTTTCTCCTTGTGCTTCAGATACAGCTGTTGTAACAGTTATCGTAAATCCTTTACCAAATGCTGGTGATGCAGTTACTATTGCTCCAGTTTGTACATCAGTTGGAACCATAGATTTGAATACTTTATTGACAGGGCAGGATGCTGGCGGTACATGGTCG
Organism: Flavobacterium sp.; assembly: GCF_046317795.1. Taxonomy (GTDB): domain Bacteria; phylum Bacteroidota; class Bacteroidia; order Flavobacteriales; family Flavobacteriaceae; genus Flavobacterium. The sequence continues at coordinate 1,400 of NZ_JBKCVI010000067.1, forward strand.
GCAATAACACCAGTAGATATAAGTGCCTTTACAGCAGGAACTTATACCTATACTTATTCGGTATCAAATTCATGTGGAAAAGATAATCAAGAAGTATCATTTACAGTGTTGCCAAGTCCAATAGTAGCTTCCTCTAATATTACCATTTCTCCAGTTTGTATTGGTTTAGATGTGACAGTTAATTTATCAGGAATGGTAGATGGAACTTATAATTTAAATTTTGATTTAAGCGGAAGCAATACACTTGCTAATCAAAATGCAATAGTTTTAATTTCGGGCGGAAATGGAAGTTTTACTATTCCAACAGCTAACGTTCCTAATATTGGTACAACCACAATTACATTTAACACTATTCAAAATACCACAACTAGTTGTCAGGTTGCTTTGAACAATGTTATCGGAACAATTGTTATTAATCCGATAGTTCAAATTGACAATACCAATATTGCGGTTTCTACAGTTTGTATTGGAAGTGCAGCTACAGTTGTTATTTCAAATGCTACAAATCTACCTGACGGAGTTTATCAATTTAATTATAGTATTCCAACAGGAACTCCAACTACTGGAAACTCTGGGGATGTTACAATTACAGGTGGAATTGGTCAGTTCACCGTGCCTGCTACTGTTTTTGCAACAGTTGGGAATTATACGATTACTATTAGTAGCATAAATACCACCACAGGTTGTTCTAATACAAATGAAGATGCAAACACTAATTTTGAAGTGGTTGCACCCTTAACTGCCGGGACATTTACTGGTTTAACTTCTGTTTGTCCATCAACAGGAATAATTGATTTAGCAACACTTTTAACAGGTGAAAGCGTTGGCGGAGAATGGACAGATAGTTCAGCTGTAGTAGTAATATCTCCAATAACTATTATCAGTTTCCCTGCTGGAACCTATAGTTATACTTACAGAGTTAATAATGCTTGTGGAACTGATACTGAAGTTGTTCAGTTTACAATTTTACCCAATCCACAATTAACTTCAATAAATGTATCAACATCTCCAGTTTGTATTGGTTCATCAGCAGTAGTTAATTTAAATGGAATGGTTGATGGTGTGTATACTTTGAATTATGATTTAGCGGGAAGTAATACATTATCTGGTCAATCCGTAACAGTTACTATCGCTTCTGGAATAGGAAGTTTTACAGTTCCAAGTGCCTCAATACCTAATATAGGCACAACAGTTATTTCTTTTACTAATATTCTTAATACAGTAACCACTTGTTCAAATACATTAGTTAATGTTACAGCACAAATAATCGTTAGACCGCTTGCTGATATTGATTCAACTAACTTAAGTGCTCCAGCTGCTTGTTTAGGAAATAATGTACTTGTCAATATTACAAACGCTACCAATCTACCAGATGGAGTGTATCAATTTAATTACTCCATTCCTGGAGCAACACCTACTACAGGAAATTCAGGAGATGTTACCATAACAGCAGGTGTTGGTCAGTTTTCAATACCTTCTTCAGTGTTTACACTTGCAGGAAATTATACGTTAACAGTTAATGGAATTATAGCAGTAACAGGATGTACC
>NZ_JBKCVI010000068.1:0-25737 GCF_046317795.1 Flavobacterium sp.
GCGGTATATGCACACTACAGTTGAAATGGTTCATAGAGAGGATGTAGAAAATGTGATTAAATTGATTTATGAGAGTTTGCTGAGAATTGAATCTGAACATAATTTTTCATATTTTGAATAAAACGTCATAATCTCTTATTGGCAATTAGTATGTAAAAAAATCCAGAATTATTAACTGGATTTTTTTGTTTTAAAAAATATTTATTTTAAAACTGTAACATTTAAAAACTGTTACTGTCTTTGATTAAGAATAGTTAACCAAGCAAATTGAAAAACCAAGAATTAGACATCAGTTTTCTTCTAAATCAGTGTAAGGAAAACAATGAAAAAGCGCAATTAACAATTTATAATAAGTATTATAAATCCATGTTTAATGTAGCTTTCAGGATTGTTAATGACCATGCACTGGCAGAAGATATAATGCAGGAAAGTTTTTTGAAAGCGTTTACAAAATTAGATTCGTATAGTGGAAAAGTAACTTTTGGTGCTTGGTTAAAAAAAATTGTAGTAAACAAAAGTATAGATGAATTTAAAAAATCGAAAAAGTATCAAATTGAATCATTGACTGAAAATACAACTGTGATTGATTTGGATACTGAAGATTTAAATTCGTATAGTGAATTAAAAGCCGAAACAGTCATAAAAAAAATTCAAAGTTTGAAACCAAATTACAAAATCATTTTGACCTTATTTTTTATTGAAGGTTATGATTTAGAAGAAATTACACAAATATTAAATATAAGCTACGAAAATTGTAGAACGATAATGAGCAGAGCAAAAGAAAGTTTGAGAACAAAATTAAATACACCATGAAAACTAATAATAAATTGAAAGAATTATTTGAAAATCAAGAAGATTGGGATTTTGAAATTCCTAATGAAGGTCATGAAAAAAGATTTATTTATAAATTAAGAAAACAAAAATCTAAAAAGAAGAGAAATAAATGGCTTCCATTGTCCATAGCAGCTTCACTACTATTAGGATTTGGATTTTTTTATATGAATTATGCACCAAAAGAAATCCAAGAAGTTACTTTTTCTCCTCAAGTCCAGGAAACACATGATTATTTTTCTTCCATAATTCGTTCTGAATTGGACCAACTTAAGAAGAAACAAAGCAAACAGAATGAAGAGATAATAAACGATGCGCTAATTCAAATGGAAGTACTTGAAAAAGATTATCAAAAATTGAAGGAAGAAATAGGAAAAAATGGCGAAAATAAACAAATATTGTATGCTATGATAACCAATATGCAAACTCGAATTTCCTTTATTAAATCGGTTTTAGAACAGGTTGATGACATTAATAAAATAAATAATATTGAAGATGAAAAACATATATAAATTACTTTATTTCTTTACATTTCTTCCCATTTTTGGATATGCATCAGAAGAAAAACACGCCTACAATAAAGAAAAAAACATCTCAAAAACCTATTTGGTTAACGATGATGCACAAGTAAAAATTACCAATTCCTATGGGAATATAAATGTGTATTTATGGGATGAAAACAAAATTTCGATTCAAGTTAATATTAAAGTTTCTGGAAACAACGAAAAAAAAATTAACGAACGAATCAATACAATTGATGTTGATTTTGCTGCAACAATAAGCAAAGTTTCAGCCGAAACCATTTTTACAACTATAGAATGGAAAGGCAATAACATAAGTTATGAAATAAATTATGTGGTAAAAATTCCACGAAATGGAAGCATTGATTTGGACAATAAATATGGCAACATTTCTGTAGACAAACTTAACGGAAGTTCGGCAATTGAATGTAAGTATGGAAGTATCATTTTAGGCCAATTTAACAATAAAACTAATAATATAAGTATTGCCTATGCACCAAATTCAAGCATAAACTCTATTGATAAAATTAATTTACAAAGTCAGTATTCTGAGGTTGATTTTCAGAAAGTAAATCAAATTAACATTGAAGGAAATTATAATACACTTAGTTTTCAAAATGTTGGAAGTTTGAATTTATCTTCAAATTATACCAAAATCAATTCAAAATCAATTCAAAAAATTGCCATTGATGGAAATTATCTCACCCTAAAATTAGGTGAAATCGGAAACTCATTAATTGTAAATTCAAATTATAGCGATATCCAATTTTCTGCTTCAAATAAAACCGATGCCATTTCAATCAATGGGAATTATTCCAATTCTAAAATAACATGCGCATCAGAGTATATATTTGACATAAATGTAAGTCTAAAATATGGTTCGTTTATTGATAATGTAGGATTAAAATATACCTTAAAATCAGAAAAAAACACTTCAAAATCTTACACAGCGTATCATATTAGTCAAGGAAAATCTAAAATAAGTATCACAACAAATTACGGAAACGTTCAACTTTTAACAAAATAACAATGAGAAAACTAACAGTATCACTAGTATTAATTAGCATTTCAATTGCAAGTGCTCAAAATTGGGATAAAGAAAAGGTTAAAGGAAATGGAGTTCAAACTACAATCACTAGAACTACCGAATCCTATGATAATATTTCAACAGGAGGTTCATTCAATGTTGAATTAGTCTCTGGAAAAGAAGGAACAATAACCATAAAAGGCGATGAAAATATAATAAGTCACATCGTTACTGAAGTAATTGGAAACGAATTAAAAGTGTATTTTGAAAAAAACAGAAGCTATGATTACAAACAAGACATCACTATTACAATTCCTTTTGAAGAAATTAGCGAAATATCGTTTGCAGGTTCTGGAAATATGATTACAAAAAATGCTATAAACGCAACAGATTTTGAAGCAAAAATGGCAGGTTCTGGTGATTGCGCTCTAGAAATTAATGTAAAAAATATTGTAGCAAAAATAGCAGGGTCAGGTAACTTAAAACTTTCAGGAACAGCAGAAAATTTAGAAGCTAAAACAGCAGGTTCAGGTGATTTGAATTGCACAAAATTAGTATCTCAAAATGCTGACGTTGCTGTTGCTGGTTCAGGAAGTCTTGAAGTGAATTGCACCAATAATCTTATTGCTAAAGTAGCCGGAAGCGGAAATATTCAATACAAAGGAAATCCTAAAATTATCGATTCAAACGTTGCTGGTTCTGGTGATATTTCAGGAAATTAAGAGGTTAGTTATAAATAAAAAAAGTCCCTAAACTTAATTGTTTTGGGACTTTTTTTTATTCTAGTTCTTTATGATTTCAAGGCATCTTTACTTCTAAATTCATAAGTATTTGTAGCTTGTTTACTATTGATTACTTCAAAATCTAAAGGATAAACTTCATTTGAAATTGTACTTTCAATAATTTGATTAAACTCTATAATGCTATCTTCAATGGTTTTTTCCAAGGTTATTGGTTGATAAACATCTTCTTTAGATTCGGTTACTAAATTGTTTTCTGAAATAATCTCTTCCACTGTTTTTACATTAGATGATTTTACTACAGAACTTGGATTAAAAATTGTTGTGTCATTCGTGTTAATTCCTTCAATATTTTTTGAAAACTCTTGATTTTTAGCAAATTGCCCTTTTTCTTGTAAAATATTTTCAAGAACCACTGCTGTAAATTCTTGTTGTTTGTCAAAAGTTTGTTCCTTCATCTCATTAGCCGCAATTATATTTGTAAAACTTAAAGCTGCTACTCCTAAAAAAATGATTGTTGTTTTCATGATGATTAATTTTTTAATTTTTATTATTTAATGTTTTGATTGAATTCTGGTGTAAAATTAGTTTTGTGATAACTCTTGTAAAATTTAAAATTTCTGAACTGTTGTTATTTATAGATGAATTGTTTTATTGATTATTTTATTATGCTTATTAATATCCTATGCAAATATATATCCATAATAATGTATCTTGTATTACATAGTACTTAAATTTAACATTTTTTTAACTTATAAGATGTTTATTGCGTTATTATTGTAATCAAATAAACCATTTTTCAAGTTAAAATGAGATTTTTGATTAATTATAATTAGTTTGATTAATTTCATAATGATTATTTTAATAATTTTTTTAATTATATCCATAAGTCGTGTCAAGAAAGATTTTTGTTGCACTAGAAAGTATATTATAACAAATATTTAACAAAAGGTCATAAAAAAACCACGCTTTTGCGTGGCTTACTCTTTAACAATTAGGTATTCAGTGTTTCAAAAACTGTAAAACATTTTGTTCAATGCGCTCATTAATATTTGATATATCAGCTTTCACAAACTTCTCTCCTAAGATTTTTTCATACAATTCAATGTAACGCTCTGATACTGTTTCAATATATTCATCTGTCATGTCTGGAATTTGTTGTCCTTCTTTTCCTTGAAAACCGTTTTCAATTAACCAACGCCTAACAAATTCTTTTGACAATTGTTTTTGTTCTTCTCCTTTGTCCTGTCGTTCTTGATAACCATCTGCATAAAAATAACGTGACGAATCTGGTGTATGGATTTCATCAATAAGTACTATAACTCCATCTTTTGTTTTGCCAAATTCATATTTAGAATCTACCAAAATCAAACCTCTGTTGGCCGCTATTTCTGTTCCTCTTTGATATAAAGCACGGGTATATTTTTCTAATACCAGATAATCTTCTTCTGAAACAATTCCTTTTGCTAAAATAGCTTCACGAGAAATATCTTCGTCATGAGAACCATTATCAGCTTTGGTGGTTGGAGTTATTATTGGCGTTCCAAATTTATCATTTTCTTTCAAACCCTCTTCCATCGCTACACCGCAAATAATCCTTTTTCCCAAAGCATATTCACGAGCAGCGTGACCAGAAAGATAACCTCGTATAACCATTTCAACTTTAAAAGGTTCACATAGATAACCAATTGCTACATTTGGATCTGGTGATGTGATGAGCCAATTAGGGACAATATCTTTTGTCAAATCCATAAATTTAGTCGCAATTTGATTTAAGATTTGTCCTTTGTAAGGTATTCCTTTGGGCATTACGACATCAAAGGCAGAAAGTCGGTCAGTTGCTATCATTACTAACAACTCATCATTGATGTTATATACTTCGCGAACTTTGCCTCGATAAACCGATTTTTGATTTGGGAAGTGGAAATTTGTTGTGGTTATAGTATTCATTTAATTTTTTAGTTATGGTGCAAAAGTAATTTGTTTTGAAATGATAGACAACTTATAGATTAACTATATAAAATTGTAATATTGCAAATTAACCAAGATTGTAAATTAAAAGTTTATGAGAAAAAAAGTATTTATAGTGCTAGTTTTATTTGTTTGTCTCATACTTTATTTGAATACTAGAATACCGTTTTATAGAAATGTTTCTGGACCGTGGTCACTTGGGTACGGATTTTCTAAAGAATATCCAGACTCCATATCAGTTTCTAAAAATAAAATTTATTCATATGAAAATCTGAATATAGATAACGATTCAACCCAATTTATGGCTGATCCTTTTTTTGTAAAAGAAAAAGATACTTTTTACATTTTCTTTGAACATAAAATAAAAAATATTCATCCTGCCAAAATTGGTTTGTTAACATCAAAAGATGGATATAATTATAACTATAAAGGCACAGTATTAAAAGAAAAATTTCATCTATCTTATCCTCAGGTATTTAAATATAAAAACGAGTATTACATGATTCCTGAGACTCAAGCAGCAGAAAATGTACTTCTTTACAAAGCAGAAAAATTTCCATATAATTGGAAAATATGTGATACTTTAATTTCAAATATAAAACTAAAAGATCCATCAATCTTTTTGTCTGATACATTAAATATAATTGCAGGGTCTGATGCAAATTTAACGATGCAACTTTACACTTCAAATTCGTTATTTGGAGATTGGAAACTTCACAAAAACCCAAACCCTTTGATGGGATCAGAATCTCGACCAGGAGGAAGATTTTATAATGCAAAAGATGGATTGATATTACCCGTTCAAAACTCAAGTCATGGATATGGATACGGAATTTCTTTATATAAATTCAAATTCAATAAATCAAATTATGAAGTAGAAAAGATAAAAAATCTCTTTCTAAAAAGACAAAAAAACATACCCGAATTTAATGCCGGAATGCATCAGCTTGACATTCAAGATATAGATGGACAACTATATTATGTATATGATGGAAATAGATTAAAAAATAATGATACCCAATTAAATATAAAAGCTGTCTTAAAAATGAATTTTTTAGATTTCAAACAATGGTTGAAAAATCTATGATAAATAAATGTTTCTTTTTCGATGCTTAATTCAAAATAAAAAGAAACCCTATCAAAATACATTTGACAGGGCTTTGGTTTATTCCTTAGTCAGTATGACAAATTATTGTCTAATAATCATTGTTCTCAATACTTTTATAAGCATCAATTACTTTTTTAACTAATCTGTGGCGGACAATATCTTTATCGTCAAGATAAATAATACCAATTCCTTCAATATCTTTTAAAACCAAGATAGCTTCTTTCAAACCCGAAATGGTTCTTCGTGGTAAATCTACTTGTCCTGGATCACCAGTAATAATGAACTTTGCATTTTTGCCCATACGTGTAAGGAACATTTTCATTTGCGAATGTGTCGTATTTTGAGCTTCATCTAATATTACAAATGCATTATCCAATGTTCGACCACGCATGAATGCTAATGGTGCTATTTGAATAATTCCTTTCAGAATATAGTCTTCTAAAGTTTGTGGAGGCAACATATCTCGTAATGCATCATACAATGGTTGCATATAAGGATCAAGTTTTTCTTTCATGTCTCCTGGTAAGAAACCAAGATTTTCTCCTGCTTCTACCGCAGGACGGGTAAGGACAATTCTCTTTACTTGTTTTTCTTTTAGTGCTTTTACAGCTAAGGCAACTCCTGTATAGGTTTTCCCAGTTCCAGCTGGACCAACAGCAAACATCATGTCGTTCTTTTGTATAACATCCACCATTTTTTGTTGGTTAGGTGTCATCGCTTTGATAAGCTTTCCTCCTATTCCATGTACCAGAATTTTATCACTATCCGGCATACGTTGCTCTTCGTGAGAATTGCTATGTATCACTCTATCAATGACATTGTCATCAATATTATTATAGCGAGTAAAATGCAACATCAAGCGATTGAAGCGATTTTCAAACTCATCGAGTTCTTCTTTTTCGCCAAAAGCTTTGAGTGTTGTTCCTCGCGCTACAATTTTAAGTTTTGGATAGTACCTTTTAATAGTTTCAAGATGTGTATCTTGAGCGCCCCAAAATTCTTTTGGTGCGATGTCGTGTAATTCAATGATACGTTCGTTCAAAAGCAGTAGTATTAAATTAAAATAATTAGCTATATAATTATTAGCTTTGCATTCAAATTTAATTAAATAATAGAATAGGTTTTACAATTTTAAATTTCTGTTTCTACTAAGTTATAAACAATTTATGTCAATAATTACCTTAACAACCGATTATGGATTAAAAGACCACTTTGTGGGTGCTTTAAAAGGTAAAATAATATCGGAGTTTCGAGAAGCAACTATTATTGATATTTCACATGATATTGACGCTTTTAATATTGCTGAAGCAGCTTATATAATAAGTGCAGCTTACAGCAGTTTTCCTAAAGGAACTGTACATTTGATTGGTGTTGACATCGAATTGAATTCGGAAAACATACACATTGCTATGCAATGGAATGACCAATACTTCATTTGTGCCGATAATGGAATTTTGAGTATGCTGATTCAAAAAATTGTTCCACAGAAAATAGTTGCCATAAATATCCACGAGCGATTATCGAGCGATGCTACCGATTTGGATGTGTTTGTAAAAATAGCTTGTCATTTAGCCAAAGGTGGTTTGCTTAACGTTATTGGTAAAGAAATTAAAAAAATAAAAGAAGTTACTGAACTACAAGCAATAGTTCTGGATAACCAAATAAAAGGGTATGTAATTTATATTGATAATTATGGTAATGTAGTGACAAATATTTCTAAAACTCTGTTTTTGGAAACCGGAAAAGGTCGTCCATATGAGATTACTTTTGGTCGTACTTATGAACTGGGTATTCAAAGAAATAAAAAAATATTTCCAATCAAAACTATTTTTTCGAAATATTCTGATATTATTTCAGACACATACACAATTAAAGAGCGTGAAGGCGAAAAATTGGCTATTTTTAACGAATCGGGGTTTCTCGAAATTGCCATTTTTAGAAGTAATCCAGACAATGTGGGTTCGGCCAATAGCTTATTAGGTTTGAATTATAGAGATGTGGTGACGATTGATTTTAAGCATTAGAGAAAAGAAAATAGAAAATAGACTAATGTTCAAATTGAAAAAAGCAACATTTTACATTTTTGTAATATTTTCTATTTTAGATGTTTTTTTATTAGGATTTGAAATTTTAAACACGATTGTAAGTTTCAAATATGAAACCGAAAATGATATATGTATTTCAAATTGTATCACAACCAAATTATGTCTTCAAACGGGCAATTCAATAGTAATAGCAGTTTTAAGCTAAATTATAGTTTATTCTTTTATTAATAGTTAGAAGAAAATTATGTTCATCAGAATAGTAAAAATGAGTTTCCACGAAGAAAATATTCCGAGGTTTTTGGAGAATTTTGAATTAATGAAAGATAAAATTCGTGGTGCAACAGGCAATCGTTTTTTAGAATTGTATCAGGACAAAAATAATCCGTGTCTATTTTTTACCTATAGTTTTTGGGAAACCGAAGCTGATTTGGAAAATTACAGAAAATCGGCGTTATTTGACGAAGTTTGGACATTTACCAAAAAATTATTCAACGATAAACCCGAGGCGTGGAGTGTTAACAAAGTGGTCAGTTTAGAGTAATTAGTGTTCAGTAAAAATCAACAAATTTAAACCTTTAAACTGTTAAACCTTTTAAACAAAAAAATTAATGAAATCAATCGCATTACGAGAAATAAAATCCTTTTTTGGTTCGCCAATTGGCTACTTGGTGATAGCCATTTTTCTTTTGCTCAATGGACTATTCCTTTGGGTTTTTGATGGTGAATACAATATTTTACAAAGTGGTTTTGCCGATTTAAGTCCGTTTTTTACATTGTCACCTTGGATATTGATTTTCCTCATTCCAGCGGTCACAATGCGCAGTTTTTCGGATGAAAAGAAACAAGGAACTATCGAACTTTTGTTAACCAAACCATTATCCATTTGGCAAATTGTAAACGGAAAATTTTTAGGTTCGTTTCTGTTGATTGTAATCGCTTTAGTGCCAACTCTAGTCTATGTTTACGTTATATCAAGTTTGGGTTCCCCCGAGGGAAATATTGATTTGGGAAGCACGATGGGTTCTTATTTTGGGTTACTATTTTTAGTCGCTGCTTATACTGCCATCGGAATTTATACGTCAACACTTTCCGAAAACCAAATTGTAGCATTCTTACTTTCAGTCTTTTTGTGTTTTATTTTTTATTATGGGTTTCAAGGAATTGCTAATTATGCCAAAGGTTTTGAAGAGGTAATCTCCAAGTTTGGAATGGAGTATCACTTCAAAAGTATGTCGCGTGGCGTAATTGACACTCGTGATGTATTGTATTTTTTGAGTGTTTCCTTTTTGTTTTTATCGTTCACTGTTTTTAAACTTAAATCCTTAAAATCATAATGAGCGCTACTAAAAATAACTTAAAAAAAGTACTGACTACTGTTGCCCTAATTATAGTGTTGAACTTTGCTGGGCATTTTGTTTTCAAACGTTTTGACTTAACGTCTGATAAAAGATATACGCTCTCTCAAACCTCGTTAAACATTGTCAGCGAAGTCAAAGAACCCTTGTATATTGATGTTTTTCTTGAAGGAGAATTTCCGGGAGAATTTAAAAAATTACAAACAGAAACCCAACAATTATTAGAAGAGTTCAAAGCCGAAAATCACAATATTATTTTCCAATTTGTCAATCCTTTGGAAGACGAAGACCAGAAAGTAGCAACGTTACAATCGTTTATGGAACGTGGTTTAACACCCGTGAATGTAACCGTAAATGACAAAGGGCAACAAACACAAGAAATTGTTTTCCCATGGGCAGTAGCCTCATGCGCTAATCGTTCTGTGAAAGTGCCATTGCTAAAAAATATGATGGGTGCATCAACCGCAGAAAAAGTGGTGAGTTCAGTACAACATTTGGAATATGCTTTTGCCAATGCTATCAATACAGTAGCCAAAGACAAACAAAAAAAGGTAGTGATTTTAAATGGAAATGGTGAATTACAAGACCGATACATGGCTGATTTTATTAAGTCGGTAAAAGACAACTATTATATCGGACCATTTACCTTAGACTCTGTGGCCAAAAGTCCAAATGAGACTTTAAAATACCTGAAAAAATATGACTTAGCTGTAATTGCCAAGCCAACAGAAGCTTTTACTGAAGAGGAAAAACAAGTCTTAGACCAATTCATCATCAGTGGTGGAAAAACACTTTGGCTTGTAGATCAAGTCAATATGGAAATGGATAGTTTATATAACGAAATGGGGTCAAATTTAGCTTTCCCTAGAGATTTGAATTTGAACGACATGTTCTTCAAATATGGCGTTAGAATGCGTCCTGATTTGATTTTTGATTTACAAAACACCCCAATTGCTTTGGCTACTGGAGAACAAGGAAGTGCGACACAATACACCCAATATCCTTGGTTTTTTTCACCTATGATATATCCAACTTCAAAAAACCCTATAGTGAGTAATCTTGATGGAATCAAATTTGAGTTTGCAAGTCCGATGGAACCACTCAAAAACGATATAAAAAAAACGGTTTTATTGCAATCTTCTCAAGCTTCTAAAATTATTGGAACACCATCACAAATAAGTCTTACTATGGTTTCCCTTCGACCTGACAGAAAAGAATTTGAAAGCAAAGGAAATTATCCAGTTGCCCTTTTATTAGAAGGCCAATTCCATTCGATGTATCAAAATAGAGTGTTGCCTTTTAAAGATGCTACTTTCCAAAACAAAGGAAAAAACAATAAAATGATTGTCATTTCAGATGGTGATGTAATCAAAAATCAATTGGACAAAAACGGGCAACCCTTGGAATTGGGTTATGATAAATGGACCAATAATTTGTATGCCAATAAAGAGTTCTTAATGAATTGCGTCAATTATTTACTAGACGACAACGGACTTATTAACATTCGTAGTAAGGAAGTTGATTTACCTATCTTGGATAAAGAAAAAGTATATGACACTTATACCCTTTCGCAAGTCATAACTGTAGCTGTTCCAATAGGTATTCTAATGTTGTTTGGTGTAGTGTTTACCTTTTTGCGCAAGCGAAAATACAGCAAGTAATGTTAATAAAAAACTTTTTGAAATCTCTTAGTTTAAGATATATTTGTAAAAATTAAATTGAGATGAAATTTATAGTATCAAGTTCCTACTTATTAAAACAACTCCAAGTTTTAGGTAGTGTTATCAACAGCAGTAATACTTTACCTATTTTAGATAATTTTCTGTTTGAATTAGACAATAAAACGTTAACTGTTTCAGCTTCTGATTTAGAGACCACCATGTCGGCTACTTTAGAAATTGACTCGACGAGCAAAGGAAGTGTCGCTGTTCCTGCAAAATTGTTATTAGATATTCTAAAAACGTTTCCAGAGCAACCGTTAACCTTTACTGTTGAAGAAAACAGTACGATTGAAATCAGTTCCAATTCTGGAAAATATGCAATTGCTTATGCTCCCGGAGATGAGTTTCCAAAATCGGTTAGTTTAGACAATCCCTCTTCAACTGTTGTGCCTTCAGATGTTTTGGCAACAGCCATTAGCAAAACAATTTTTGCTGCAGGAAATGATGATTTACGACCTGTGATGAGCGGTGTATTTTTCCAATTTTCGCCAGAAGGGTTGATTTTTGTTGCTACAGATGCTCACAAATTAGTAAAATATTCACGTACCGATGTAAAAGCTTCTGAAGTGGCTGATTTCATTATGCCTAAGAAACCTTTGAATATTTTAAAAAGTATTTTAGGAACTTCTGAATCAGATATTACTATTGAATACAACGATTCGAATGCTACTTTCAGTTTTGATAGTTATATATTGACTTGTCGTTTGATTGATGGAAAATATCCAAACTACGAAGCCGTAATTCCAAAAGAAAATCCAAACAAATTAATGATTAACAGAGTTTTATTACTAAATTCTGTGCGTCGTGTTTCTATTTTCTCCAATAAAACTACACACCAAATTCGTTTGAAAATTGCTGGTGCCGAATTGAACATTTCCGCCGAAGATATTGATTACTCAAACAAAGCCGAAGAGCGTTTGACGTGTGATTATCAAGGCGATGATATGCAGATTGGTTTCAACTCCCGTTTCCTTTCAGAAATGTTAACTAATTTAACTTCTGATGAAATTATGTTAGAAATGTCGATGCCAAATCGCGCTGGAATCTTAACGCCAATTGATGGTTTAGACGAAGGCGAATCCGTTACCATGCTGGTAATGCCAGTAATGTTGAACAACTAATATAAACAACCATTATAATAGAAAGCGTCTCAATTTATTTTTGAGACGCTTTTTTTATTCATGAAAAGCTAGTATTGGTGTTTTTAAATGATAGGATAATTTTTGAGTAGTAGTATTAGTAAAAAGTCCTTCAAAAAAGTTTCTTTTATACGTTAGCATTGCCAACAAATCAATATCTTGAGTAACCAGAAAATCCTCAATTGTTTCCTTTACATCATCACTCGGAATAATAAAAAATTGCAAGTTTTCCTCATCATCAAAATGAGATTTCCATCTATTAATAGTGTCTGTATTCACATCTGAATCGGAAGTTTTGACATGTAAACATTTCACTTTAGCACGAAGTTTCTTTGCCATCAATAGTACTTTGACCAGAGCTTCGATGTCTTTTTTTCTAAAACGGGTTGTAAAAGCAATATTTTCAAATTTACTGAATTTAGTACCTTTTGGCACACTCAATACAGGAACTGTAACATCTGAAATAACAGCACCTGTATTTGTTCCAAGGAAAGAGTCCAACCAACCCTCAGCTCCATTTGTTCCCATTACAACAAAATCAATATTTTCTTGTTTGACCACTTTTTTAATATTATAAACCAAATCGCCATCCATTAAAATATGGCTCATAACGATGTGATTCAAATTTCTTTCTTCGGCAATGGTGCGTAATTGTGGCATTTTTTCTTTAAAATGATCAAAGTTAGTTAGCTCTATCGTTTCATAAATTACCGCATAATTAATAGGAAGCGATTGACTATCAACAATTGGCAACTCAAACGTATGCAATAAAACCAACTCGGCTTTGAATATTTTAGCCATTTCAATAGCATAAACAAAAGCATTATCTGAAGTTTCAGAAAAGTCTATTGGTAAAAGGATTTTCTTCATTGTAATAAATTTTATATTAAAACAAATTTACGCCTATTTCTATTCAATTAAAATGATAATTATCAGTTTATAAATGATTTAACATGAAATGTTTTTAAACAATTAATACTTATTTAGTTTTCTTAACTTTGCTGAAATCTTTAAAAATGATTTCTCAAGAAACTATTGTTGCCTTAGCTTCACCGTCAGGTGCTGGAGCTATTGCAATTATCCGACTTTCAGGCAAAGATTCACTAACTATTGCTGAACAACTATTTCAGTCGGTTTCGGGTAAATCCATTTCAAAACAAAAAACGCATACTATTCATCTTGGACATATTGTTGAGGACGGAAAAGTATATGATCAAGTATTGCTTTCGATATTCAAAAACCCACATTCTTATACTGGCGAAGATGTTGTGGAGATTTCGTGCCATGGCTCTACACACATACAACAACAAATTATACAATTACTATTGCGAAAAGGATGTCGAATGGCACAAGCTGGTGAATTTACGCTACGTGCTTTTCTGAATGGTAAACTCGACTTATCCCAAGCCGAAGCTGTTGCCGATTTGATTTCATCCGATAATGAAGCCAGCCATCAAATTGCAATGCAACAAATGCGTGGCGGTTTCTCGAATGAAATTGCCAAATTGAGAGCAGAACTTTTAAATTTTGCTTCGCTTATCGAACTCGAATTAGACTTTGCCGAAGAAGATGTTGAATTTGCCGATAGAACTCAGTTTCAAGAATTATTGACACGAATTGAATTTGTTTTAAAACGCTTAATCGATTCGTTTGCGGTGGGTAATGTAATTAAAAACGGCATTCCCGTAGCCATTGTGGGTGAACCCAATGTGGGAAAATCAACATTACTTAACGCATTATTAAACGATGAAAGAGCCATCGTTTCGGAAATTGCGGGAACCACTCGCGATACTATTGAAGACGAATTGACGATTGGCGGCATTGGTTTTCGATTTATCGATACGGCTGGAATTCGGGAAACAAAAAATGTAGTGGAAAGTATCGGCATCAAAAAAACGTTTGAAAAAATTGAGCAAGCGCAGGTGGTTTTGTATTTAAGCCCCCTAACCCCCAAAGGGGGGATTGAAGTAGCAACTTTAAAAAAGGAAATAGCACAAATTAAAAATCAATTTCCATTGAAAACGTTATTGATTATTTTTAATAAAATGGATTTGATGAAAGAATCACAAATCTCAAATCTCAAATCTCAAATCTCAAATTCAATTTTTATTTCTGCTAAAGAAAAAACCGGTATCGAAGATTTAAAAAACCAACTCCTTTCTTTTGTAAATACCGGAGCATTGCGCAATAATGAAACCATTGTGACCAACACACGTCATTATGATTCGCTATTAAAAGCATTAGAAGAAATTCAGAAAGTGAGATTTGGTTTAAACAGTGGATTGCCTTCTGACCTGATGGCTATCGACATCAAACAAGCATTGTACTACTTTGGAGAAATTACTGGCGAAGTAACTAATGACGAGCTTTTAGGGAATATTTTTGCGAATTTCTGTATCGGGAAGTAAATTTTACTCTTCTTCGTCATCAAAATTCATATCCTCAAAAAAATCTTTTGGGTTAAAAACGGTTTCAGATACGAAATTATGTAATGCATCCGTATAAACTACTAAAAGACGTACGCTCGAATTATGAATCTAGCAACTTGGAAGTGGTAATGAACGGTGAGATTAACGCATTCTTGAAATCCTTTTTGATGATGATGGGTCAAAAAGAGGAATAATCCATTTGATCACTATAAAGAATCGGAATCGGACAACGGGTTCCGATTTTTTTTTTATGTGAGCAATTTTATTTAGTAGCATTATGATGTCTGTATTCAGGAGGTGCCGAGTATTTAGGGTATTTATTATTCTACTCTACTAAAAGACTAAGGACTATAGACTAATGACTAACAAAGATTAGGGAAAGAAATACGGGCTTAAAAAAGCATCTCTTTTCTTTAATTTTTTTTGGTGATTTTTTTTTGTTTTGTTGGTTATATTTGTATGGGTGACATCGCGAAAAATTGACTTGGTTAAATTTCATATCGCCAAGTTACCAATGGCAGCGTTTGGTGCAAACTAGTTAATGATTATAAATGAATAAACTATATTATACTTTACTTTTAATTTCAATTGTAAGTTGTGTTTTTTCTCAAACAGAGAAAAGTTTTTCAATTGATTACAATACGGGAAGTGTTTTTGCCCATGATAAAGATGTAGAAAATGTGGGAGGAAGCACCACCAATGGAATTGAATTAAAATATACCTTCAAACGGTTAGATAGCTTGTATCATTCCTCTTTCAATGGATTTCCATCACAAGGATTTGCCATTGGCTATACCGATTTTAATAACACGATTTTGGGTAAAGGAATAACAGTCAATTATTTTATTTCGCCCAATATAACCATTAACAGATGGTTAAGCACTGCTTTTAATTTTAATGTAGGTGCAGCATATTTAACCAATCCTAATAGACCAATAGCTAACCCAAATAATCAATCTTACAGTACCTATATAAGTGCTTATTTAGCCATAGGTTGGGAAACTAAAATAGCCATTACTAAAAGAATGATCTTTAATTTAGGAGCAAGTTACAGACACACTAGTAATTCAGGTGTTAAATTGCCCAATAAAGGGATTAATTGGACAACTGCAAATTTTGGTTTAACCTACCACACAACCAATCCGGTAAACACAAAAAATTTGAAAAAAAGATTCAATGCCCATAAACACACCAATAAAAACTTTTGGGAGTTCAGTCTATTTGGAGCCATTAGAAACCCGGATAATGAAAGTCCTACCAAATATGGAATCGCAGGATTTCAATTGCAACATAACTGGCAAACAGCAAGAACACACGCTTTCAATGTAGGTACAGAATTTTTCTTTGATAACTCGTTAGTGAAGCAAATCAAAATCGAAGATAACAAATCCTCCATTGGCCTAAGACAAGGACTATTGTTGGGGCATCAATTTTTGTGGGGTAAACTCAATTTTGGACAGCAAATTGGATTTCATTTGTTAAACCCCGAAAATAAATATGATACGTTTTACCATCGATGGACATTTACTCATAAAATAACATCCAAAATAAGTGCAGGAATTTCTTTATTAGCCCATAAGCAAGTCGCTAATTTTGCCGATGTACGACTCGTTTACAGATGGTAAATGTATATGTGCCATTTCTATCGAAGATCTCCCCCGATAACTATGATTTAAGCAAATAACGCTATTCTTCTTCAGGGTCATCTAAATTCATCCCTTCAAAAAAATCTTTTGGATTAAAAGGAATATCATCATCGGGATCTTTATCATGAGCAGAAACTCCGGGAGGATTAAATAATCCCCAACGATCTATTATATAATTCCATTGATCGAATGATGCCACCCAATCAATAAACAGTAGGCGAAATTCGTCAATTTCGTTACGTAATAGTTCAATATATTCTTTGTCTTTTATATCCTCTTCAAATCTTAAACTTCCTGCTCTAACATATAATTCCCTTGCGCATTTTCTTATTATAGCTGCATTCTCCATTTTAATATCATATAAATCTACCGCTTCAGCACCCGATATTTTAGCGGAAATCATCATGGCATCCTCCATCATAAATTTTGAGCAAGTTTCTTGTAAAAACTCGTTATCATGAGGTATTATTTCAATTAAAGCATGGGTGAGTTTAAAAATTTGCTCCGACTTTTTATATAATGGAGACTGTCTTCTATCGTGTGAATTTTCCATAAATTTTATTCCATAAGAATTTTTCGAATCACAAATTTATCATCCGTAGTGATTTTAGCCAAATAAATTCCAGCCGTTACCTCAATATTGAATTGTTGTTCTCCTGTAAATTCTGACTCAAAAACTTTTGAACCCACAGTATTGAATAATTCTATTTTACTTGCAGTATCCAATCCAGAAACAATGAAATAATCCTTGGTAGGATTAGGATAAATAGTAACTTTATTCAAAACAAAATCAGTATTGGATAAAGTAGAAAACCAAGGTTGACCAAAATTGGATCCAAAAACATAATCTGCTAAATTTGGATAGTCAATAAAAGGGTTTCTGTTTACCTGCCATGTATAGATATAATTGTTTCTGTTCATTTCGAAATCATCTCTAGGGTCAGTTTGATTCCAAGTTAATAATGTAGCTAAATCCCCAATTTGACCAATACTATTTTCAGGCGGATTCCCATTAACCACATTCAATCCGTCGTATCGAACTGCCATATAAAAACAAGCACGAGCAACATCGCCTTTCCAAGTTGTTGTTGGTGTGGCAATTGGTCCGTTATAGTCTACTCCATAATTTCTGTTGTTTCGAGAAGAATTTTCCTGACCGTCAACTGCTCTAATATGATGCGCGTCACAAACTCCAGCTCCAATATCATTAGCTCCTGTTGTTGCCGTCCAAATGGTAATTCCATCCGAAAATGGCGTTAAATAATCGGTACCCGTTGAAAATCCACCACGAGATTGACAATAAATATGTTCTCTATTCCATTTACCTACATTACTATTTCCCAATTGTAAATCAATTTTTGAACGAGGAGTTTCTGTATAAATTAACCAAACTTGATTACTATTTTCAGGATTTTGATCGGAGGTTTTGAGTATGTCCCAAACATCATCATAATTATGCACACGAACAACCGAAGGATTTGCAATAATATCTTGAAGCGCTTGTTTTAATGCTGTTCCTGACAATCCTTCTAACGAACTATAATACCCCAACGGCGCTGTAGATGTGACATTGCCATAACTAGGATTTGCGGGAGTTCCAAAAGGTAATACCGTAAAATTTACATCAGTAACTCGCACAATAACATTATTATTATCCAAACTATAACCTGCAGGAATAGTTCCAATAAAAATTGAAAGTTCTTCATCGCCATCATTGACACCATCGTCTAGAACTTGAATGGTTGTACTTCCGGTAGTGGCTCCAACAGGAATGGTCACAGATAAAGTTCCAGAAAAATCAGCATTAGTAAAACTTCCGTTATTTAAAATAAAATTAACAACCAAATTACTTCCTGTAACTACTTGAGACGAAGTGAATGTAATGGTAAAACTTTGTCCTTCTGAAATTGAAGTAACGCTTGGTGTCATTGTTAAATAGGTTAAAACAACACCCGAACCGTCATTATTTAAACCTGGGGTTGGAGTTTTTACTTCATAAGTTCCGTCTGTTTTTCTTTGAATAGATTTTGTAGAAGCTAAATTAGTTTGATTTTCATTGGTACAAATGCTGATTCCAAAAGTTGACATTAAAGTAGTTGGTTGTACTGTTGTACTATTAGAATATGCAATGGCATCAATCAACCCAGTTGCTGTTGCTACAGTATTTAACGGAAAATCGGAAGCATTACCTAGATACAATCCTATGGCATCGGGACCATTTTGTATCGTGGCACTAGGAAAAATAATTTTTGGTGTGGGTGAAACTTGTGAATTACCAAAATGAATTATCCCATTAATATCAGTAGTTTTACCATCTAAATCTAAAGCATAATAACTAATAGAAGTTAATCCCGTTGTACTACCGTTAAAAAAAACGAGTACATAACCATCTAAAGAAAAATTAGGCGTTACTGATTTTAATTCAATAAATTCTAAATTATCGGTGCTTGGCGTATCAGCATCTAATTCGTTAATGACAACCTGAGCATTGGTAATTGAAAAAGTAATAAAAAAAAAGAACGAAAGTATTTTTTTGAACATTGTGGTATTTAATTTGAAACCAAATATATCAAGATGTGAACAATTACATAGTAAAAGACTATTAAATTAACTATTATTTGATGTTTAGTAAAGAAAAAACTTTAAGAAATAGAATCCCTGTAGCCGAATTTTACAAAAATATTAATTCCTTTTAAGTAAAACATTTATGCTATTTTTACATTGTTATTATTTTAGCTAAATAATGTTAGAAATTTTAGGATATTTTGGCGCGATTCTCATTGGATTAGTTTTGGGGATTACTGGAGGTGGCGGTTCCATTTTAGCCGTTCCGATTTTGGTTTATATCATGAGCTTAAATCCAATAATGGCATCGGCTTATTCTTTATTTATTGTTGGAACCACTTCGGCTTTTGGAAGTTTTCAAAATTTCAAAAAAAAATTAATTGCGCCCAAAACCGCTTTTCTATTTGCCTTTCCTTCTGTAATTGGGGTTTACATTACTAGAAAATTTATTGTCCCAAAAATTCCTGACACCGTCTTCTATTTTGGTGCTTTTGAATTGTCTAAAGAAACTTTTTTGATGTTGCTTTTTGCCATCGTAATGTTTATAGCGGCTATTTCCATGTTAAAAGAAAAGAAAGAGACTATTCCTTTTGAAGAAAATAATAAGTCCAAATTTGCCGTTATTGTTCAATTGTTTTTTGTTGGAATACTTATAGGATTAATTGGTGCCGGAGGTGGATTTTTAATCATTCCGGCTCTTTTAAAATTCGCAAAATTACCAATGAAAAAAGCCATTGGCACTTCGCTTATAATCATAACTATCAATTCATTAATTGGCTTTCTTGGCGATGTTCAAAACACGGTCATTGATTGGAGTTTTCTTTTACTTTTCACTTCAATTGCTGTTATTGGAATATTTATCGGACTTTATATTCAAAAATATTTAAACGAAAAACTGTTAAAAAAAATATTTGGCATATTCGTATTAGTGATGTCAGTAATAATACTTTATAAAGAAATTTTTTCATAAAGTATTCTAAAATCAACTGACTTTTAATTGTCTATTAGTTAAATTTGCACAAAACTTTCCACAATGAAAATCGAACAAATTTATACCGGATGCATAGCACAAGCTGCCTACTACATCGAAAATAATGGAGATGCCGCACTATTTGATCCTCTGAGAGAAGTACAACCCTATCTGGATAGAGCTTCGAGAGACAATGCCAAAATTAAATACATTTTTGAAACGCATTTTCATGCCGATTTTGTCTCGGGCCATATCGATTTAGCTCAAAAAAGTGGTGGAAAAATTGTATTCGGACCAACGGCAAATCCCGAATTTGAGGCCATTATTGCCACTGATAATCAAGAGTTCAAAGTGGGCAATTATACTATCAAAGCCATCCACACACCCGGACATACACTGGAAAGCACTTGCTATCTTTTGATTGATGAAAACGGAAAACAACACGGAATAATTACTGGCGATACGCTGTTTATTGGTGATGTTGGACGACCAGATTTAGCACAAGCGCTAACAGCAGAACTTACTCAAGAAAAATTAGCGTCCTATCTTTTTGATTCGCTGCGAAATAAAATTATGCCTTTGGCTGATGATTTAATTGTGTATCCAAGTCATGGCGCTGGAAGTGCGTGTGGCAAAAACATGAGTAAAGAAACCACCGATACTTTGGGCAATCAAAAGAAAACCAATTATGCGCTTCGTGCCGATATGACTAAAGAAGAATTTACCAAAGAATTAGTAGATGGTTTGGGACTTCCACCTGCCTATTTTCCTCAAAATGTGATGTTAAACATCAAAGGATATGAGAGTTTAGATTCTATAATCGAAAAGAGTAATATTGGTTTATCACCAACAGAATTTGAAACAATTGCCAATCAAGGCGATGTTTTAGTTTTAGATGTTCGGCATGAAAATGATTTTGTAAAGGCACATATTCCCAATTCCATTTTTATCGGAATTCATGGAAATTTTGCGCCCTGGGTTGGCTCATTGCTTCGTGATGTTAATCAAAAATTACTTTTGGTTACTCCCGAAGGAAAAGAAGAAGAAACCATTACAAGATTGTCACGTGTAGGATTTGATCATGTTTTGGGTTATTTGAAAGATGGAATTGAAGCATGGCAAAAAGTAGGTTTCGAGACAGACACTATAGAATCAATTTCTCCAGAAGAATTTTCAAATCAATTCTCAAAAAATAGTATCGTTGTTGATGCACGAAAACCTATTGAATATGAGGCAGAACATGTTGAAGATTCACTCAATATTCCATTAGATTCTATTAATGAAAATTTTCAAAGTGTTCCAAAAGACAAAAAATTCTTTTTACATTGCGCCGGTGGTTATCGTTCTGTTATCATGGCTTCCATTTTGAAATCAAGAGGGATACACAATCTAATTAATGTAGAAAAAGGAATGAATGGCATCAAACAAACCACTGTACCTTGCACAAAATTTGTTTGTCCATCTACCCTAAAATAATTATAAAAAAACCATAAAATATTCTTTATCCTATTGCAAATTAAATACATTTGCATTCTTTAAAAATTTAAATGAAAAAAATGAAAAAAATTATTCTTTTAGTAACTGTAGCTGTAGTATTATTTTCTTGTAATAAACTTGGTAAAGGTGATTATATAATTACTGGAACTACAAAAGGTATGAAAACAGGTAAAGTTTATTTAGAAAAACAAAGTCCAATGGGTATGGGAATTACGGCTATTGATACTGTAAAAATCGTTGACGGAAAATTTGAAATCAAAGGAAAAACTTCGGAACCAGAAATTCATTTCATCCAAGTTGATAAATTAAATGGAAAAATTCCTGTAATTTTAGAAGGCGGTGAAATAAATATTGAAGTTGATAAAGACAGTGTTTTCAAATCAAAAATAGGGGGAACTTATAATAATGATGAGTTTTCAAAATTCACAGATGAAAGTACTAAAATACAGAAAAAATTACAAAAAAATGTAATGGCTTTTCAAATGAAAAACAAAACTATCATTGAAGAAGCTCAGAAAACCAATGACACTGTTGCAATGAACAAGTTGAAAAAAGAATACGATATCATTCAAAAAGAAATGACTGATTATACTTTTGATTATCCTAAAACACATCCAAAATCATTTATTAGTGTACTAATTACTCAAGCGATGTTAAATAATGGAAACTTCACTGAAAAAGAAGTTGAAAAAGTATTTAATTCACTTGATGAGTCATTGAAAAAAACTAAAACAGGTAAATCTATCAAACAAAATCTGGATGTTTTAAAAAAAAAACCAGCCCAAAAGTAGTTAAACCAGCTGTTGGAACTGTAGCACCCAATTTTAAAGCACCAACTCCATCAGGAAAAATAGTTTCATTAAAAGAAAGTCTAGGTAAAGTTACTTTAATCGATTTTTGGGCATCATGGTGCCAACCGTGTAGAGAAGAAAATCCAAAAGTTATTGCATTATATAATGAATTTCACAAGAAAGGATTCAATATTATAAGTGTTTCCCTAGATGATAATACTGAAGATTGGAAAAATGCGATTGCTAAAGATGGATTAACATGGACTCAAGTATCCAATTTGAAAGAAATGAAAGACCCTATTGCAATCCAATATGGAATTACACAAATTCCAACAACTTTTTTATTAGATTCTGATGGGAAAATAGTGGCGATAGATTTGTTTGGTGAAGATCTAAAAGCAAAAATCAACGAACTTTTAGCAAAAAAATAATTTTGTTGAAAAACTAAAAATCAAATCTCCTAAGGGAGATTTTTTATTTTACTCAAAACCAAAAGATTAAAAAAAGTATCACTAAAATAAAAATATTTAATTTGTGAACCCCAAAAGTGTTTTTATATTTGCAACCGCACACTGCATTGGGGGAGATACTCAAGCGGCCAACGAGGGCGGACTGTAAATCCGCTGATTACATCTTCGCAGGTTCGAATCCTGCTCTCCCCACACTATTTTAAAAAAGAAAAAACCACAAGCTCGCTTGATGGTATTTTTGTTTTAAAATAGTGCGTAAGGGTCCACCCTTACGGATCACGAAGTAATCCTGCTCTCCCCACGAATAAATACATCAATAAGGAAAAACGCCAAGTTCACTTAGCGTTTTTTTGTTTGATGTGTTTTCAAAGCGTAGCTTTCAGGATGGCGAAGCAAAATCCTATTCTTAAATAAGCGTAAATTCATTTTTATGAGTTTATACTTTTTTATTTTAAAAAAAGTTATATTTGGAATCTTAAAAAAATAAAAATGAAACCAAACCTATTTTTTAGTTCTTTACTACTATCAATACTATTTATATCTTGTAAAAAAGAAGATGATACCACCAGTAATACTCCAAGTACAACTCCAAAAGAGATAATTATGCCAAGAGTTCAAGCTATTCCTGCCCAAACATACACTCAACCCACAACACAAAATGTAGCTCCAGTTCAAAATCAAACGGCTACTCAAAATGGGCAAGTTATTACACCAAATCCTGTAGCAACAAAACCAGGAATGAATCCGCCACACGGACAAGCAGGACATCGTTGTGATATAGCCGTTGGTGCCCCTTTAAATTCGCCAAAAAGCAAACAACCTAGTCCAGGGATAGCAACATCTCAACCTGTTGTGACTAGTTCCACTATTACTCCGGCTCCAACAACTCAAGCTGCAACTACACCAGCCATATTAAATCCAAATACAACAGAAACAGTTACTGCTCCCGGAATGAACCCACCGCATGGTCAAGCTGGTCATGATTGTGCCGTTGCCGTTGGCGCACCATTACCAAAAAAATAAAGGTTTCTTATAAAAAAAATTCCCTTTTTGAAATTAACAAAAAGGGAGTTTTTAATTAAAATTTATACGTTTTTTACTTATTCCAAAGCAAAAGTCACGCTCACATTAGTGTTGATTTCAATTTCACCAACAGCAAGAGTTTCTCTTGGAGCAGAAGAATCGGCTGCCATTGCCATCATTCCACCTTTATACATCGGTTGTGGATAATAGGGTTGGGAATTATCAGTAATCAATAATGCTTTGCCCACTTTTTGCCCAAGAACGGAAACATAGTCGGCTGCTTTTTGTTTGGCATTAATTATGGCATTTTTTCGAGCTTCTTTTTCATACTCTTCCATTTTTGAAGATTTGAATTCCACACCTTGTATCGAATTTACGCCAGCGTCATTCAATCCCATCATGACTTCATCATACTTTGTCAAATCTTTAATCATAATAGTTAGTGTTTGATTGGCTTGAAAATTGTATTTCTTTTTTTCATAATCATAGCTTCTATTCAAGCTTACATTATTTGTTTTATAGTCGGTTGCTGGAATGCCACTTTTCTTCAGAAACTTAATTACTCTATCAACCACTTCATCATTTAGCGTTTTAACTTCTTTAGCTTCTTTTCCAGCGTTTTGAAAACCAACAGTAACAACAGCTTGGTCGGGAACAACTTTTACTTTACCTTCTCCAGAGACTGAAATTTGTGGAACTTGTGCTTTTTGATCTTGAGCTTGAACTGTGACAGCAACAATTAAAGCTATCATTACAACTGTTTTTTTCATGATATTTATTTTTTATATTATTATTTTCTATTTTCAAAAGTTATGCCAGTTATAATTTACCCATTTTAGCCATTACAAAAAGAATAATGATAGGAATGGCCAACAATATTACCATTAAAGTATGTTGTTCAAAAAGCATTGGTTCTTTCAACAAAGTAATTGCATAACCACCAATAGCGCCACCAAAATGTGCAGTGTGACCAATGTTATCATTTTTGGCTTTCATCCCATAAATGGAATACAATAAATACGCTATTCCAAAAAGATATGCCGGAATAGGAATGATAAAAAAGATACCCAACATCATATCGGGTTGCAATAATATTGCGGAATACAAAACTCCAGTTACTGCACCCGATGCTCCAACTTCACTATAACTATATTCCTCTTTGTGAAACAACATTGTCAATAAACTACCAAAAATTAAACTACCAAAATAGATTAGAACAAATGACAAATCACCAAGAAAACTACAAACCACAGGTGCAAAAAACCACAAGGTCAGCATATTAAATGCCAAATGCATTATATCAACATGCAAAAATGCCGAAGTAACCATTCGGAATTGTTCACCAGCACGAATACTGCCCACATGAAATTGGTATTTTCTAAAAAAAGACTCATCATTAAATCCTTTACTACTGAATAGCACGTTCACAAGAATAATTGCAAACAAAAAAAGGTTTTCCATTGTTGAAATATTTCAGTAAAAATAATACTTTATGTTTTGTTAATGTTAAATAGATAAATAACTTTTAACTTTATATTTGCATAAAATTATTCGAATGCAACTTGTTGTTTTTATTTTAGTTTATCCCTTAATTTGGTTTATCTCGATTCTACCTTTCCGAATATTATATGTGTTTTCAGATATGGTATATGTTTTAGTATATCATGTCATTGGTTACCGAAAAAAAGTAGTTCGAAAAAATATTGCTATGACATTGCCACACCTGTCTGAAAAAGAGCGGTTAAACATTGAAAAAAAGTCCTACCATCACCTTTGTGATATGTTTCTGGAAATGATGAAAACGATGACTATTTCTGAAAAAGAAATGAACAAAAGGTTTGTTTTTACCAATTTAGAACTCTACACAGCATTAGAAAAAAAACAAAAA
>NZ_JBKCVI010000069.1:0-13156 GCF_046317795.1 Flavobacterium sp.
ATTTTATTTTGTCGAGATGATTTAGAATTAATTGACCACTACGTAATGATATTACAGATTCATCCGAATATCCGCCCATTACTACAGCTACATTCATTTAGTTAAGTTTTAGTAATCACAAAATTATCATTTTTTTTCACATGTTAGCGTTTATTATTTTTTTGGCGATGTGTAATTGTCATAAACAAGATTTATCAAAATTCATAACTACATTGATGACAATTTCAAACCAAATACCTTTATGTTTTTTATATCTTTGCTCAAATAAAATTTTCTATGAGTTTACGCAACTATTTAACCAGTCGGGTTTTCTTTGCCCAAATGCTTCTTGCCTTGGGTATTTTTGCTACATTGGCGTATTTGTTTTTTCATTGGATTACTTACACAACACATCACGGACAGGAAATTACAGTTCCCGATTTGAGTAAACTTTCGGCAGAACAAGCCGAAGAAAAGCTTAATGCAATCGATTTGGATTACACAATTCTAGATACGGTTGATTTTAGACCTGAGTTTCCTAAGCTGACAGTTGTTGAACAAGAACCAAAAGCAGGTTCAAAAGTAAAAGAAGGAAGAAAAATTTACATCAAAATAAACGCTTCGACTTATACCATGGTCTCAGTTCCTGATTTAATTGAGAAAACCTATAGACAAGCAGTGCCAACCTTGGAAGCTGTTGGTTTACTAGAAGGAACAATTACTTATAAGCCCTATTTAGGAAAAGACATGGTGCTGGAAATGCGCATGAATGGTAAGAAATTGAAAGCCGGAGACAAAGTTTTAAAATCCTCCAAAATAGATTTAGTGTTGGGTGATGGAAAAATTACTTACGAAGAGACTATAGATTCAACTGCGGTTGATACAACTGATATTATTCCAGTCAATGAGCCCTAACGAAGAAATTCCCGATATAGAAGAAGAATTTTTTGAGCATCACCGGTTTGTTTCTACCAAAGGACAATCGTTGTTGCGAGTGGATAAATTCTTAATGTCGTTAGTCGAAAATGCCACACGGAACAAACTTCAACAAGCTGCCGAAAAGGGCAATATTTGGGTGAATGATGTTCCCGTAAAATCCAATTACAGAGTAAAACCGTTTGATGTGGTTCGCGTGATGTTGACCCATCCGCCATTTGAAAATAGAATTGATCCCGAAGATATTCCACTCGATATTGTGTATGAAGATGCCGCTGTGTTGGTTATCAATAAGCCAGCAGGATTAGTGGTCCATCCAGGACATGGTAATTATACAGGAACTTTGGTCAATGCACTGGCATTTCATTTTGAAAATCTACCGATGAATTCTAGCGAAAGACCAGGTTTAGTGCATCGCATAGATAAAGATACCACAGGACTTTTGGTTATTGCCAAAACCGAAGCTGCCATGACCCATTTGGCCAAGCAGTTCGAAGATAAAACTACCGAGCGCGAATATATAGCGTTGGTTTGGGGCAATGTAAAAGAGGAGCAAGGCACCATTGAAGGCAACATTGCAAGACATGTAAAGGACCGAATGCAAATGGCGGTTTTTGCCGATCCAGAAATAGGAAAACATGCTGTTACCCATTATAAAGTGTTGGAGCGATTTGGTTATGTTACTTTGGTTTCTTGCCAACTGGAAACAGGACGAACACACCAGATTAGGGTACACATGAAACACATAGGTCATACCTTGTTTAATGACGCTCGATATGGTGGCGATTTGATTTTGAAAGGCACTACGTTTACCAAATACAAACAGTTTATCGATAATTGTTTTAAAAGCTTACCAAGACAAGCATTACATGCCAAAACATTGGGTTTTGTGCATCCTACTACCAAAGAGTTTATGCGTTTTGATACTGAACTGCCCCAAGACATGGCAGCTTGTATTGAAAAGTGGCGCAATTATGCCAAGTCGCATACTGGGGAAGGAGAGGAGGAATAGAAAAATCAAATTGGGGTTATTATTTTTACATCTCCTAAAGTTTTTATTTTGTTTCTTAAAAAAATACTACCTTAGATTTTATTTAAATTTTTTTCAAACTATTTTATATTTTGAATTAAACTTTTTACCATAAAATCAAGCGTTATTATGAAGAACATATTCACCTTTTTATTATTGTTTATTTTTTGCTTTGGTTTTTCTCAGGACTTTGATCGAAATTGGGATAGGGTAATTCAACTTGAAAATGAAGGAAAAATAAAGTCAGCCAACGAAATTGTTCAGAAAATACAATCCAAAGCCACAAAAAATAAAGATGAAGTACAGCTCATAAAAACATTTTTCTACAAATCGAAATATATGTTGACTTTGGAAGAAGATGCTCAAAGAAAAATTATTTACGATCTTCAAAATAAAATTGCTATAGCACCAATTACTTCAAAAGCAATATTAAACTTAATATATGCTAGATGTCTAAAATCATATTTAGACTGGAACAGAAACAATTTTTATAAGCGCACAAAGTTAGATTCTATAGATAGTAAAGATTTTATTACTTGGAACATCAATGATTTTGAAAATCAAATAGACGATGCTTACTCAAATACGTTGATGGATGAAGAAGTATTAAAAAAAACACCTGTTAAAGACTTTGAACCAATTTTTGATTTCTTCTCAATTGATACTTTTAATGCAACTTCTTTGTATGATTATTTAATTCAAGCCAATATTGATTACTATATACAAAAAGCCAACAAATGGGAAATTGTTAATTTTAATAATCAGGAATATACGAAGGCATTACTGGGTAGTAACCAAGAATTTCGTGCTTTAAAGCTTGATAGTATTCAAAACAAGTCAATACTAAAAGTACTCAATTTATTCCAAAAAGCCGACCCAAAAACGTCACCATCAGAAATGGAAATGGACAGATTATTATTCTGTAATAACTATATCATCAAGAAAAATGAAAACTTTATTTCCGTTTTAAACAAATTTCAAGACAAGTCAAAAGATGCTTTTTTGATACAAAAAATTCAATATGAAAAGGCAAAAATTTATAATGAATTAGCATCAAAGGAAAAATATAAAGATTACAATAGTAAAGCAGTGGCGATTCTTGATAGTATCATTTCTATTCAAAACAAATCAAATACTAGTAAAAATGCTCAAGTCTTTAAAGATGAAATTACAGCTATAGAATTGAATGTACAAATGTTGAAATTTACTTATGAAAAAGAAAAAATTAGGGCATATATCAATTTTAAAAACATCGACTCAGTACAAATTTCTTTTTATAAAATAACAAGTTTAGATTTCTATACAGATTTTGCCAACGATAGTATTGCACGGAGTTTTAAACTAAAAAATAAAACTTACATCACCAAGAAATACATTCTTCCAAACCCAAAAGACTATTTTAATTACAGTACAGAGTTATTACTTCCAGAGCTAGAATTAGGACATTATTTGTTGTTTATCGAAGATTTAGGCAACATCGAATTCAAGCCGAAAATAGTCTATAAAAAAATGACTGTATCCAATACTACTATATTGAACTACCAAAAGGAGGACAAGTTGTTTTTTCAAACCCTTGACAGGAAAAATGGAAAACCATTAGCCAACTCTACAATAAAAAGTGATGATTTTGAGGTAAAAACTAACAAAAATGGAATAGCCGAGATAAAATTAGATTTGAAAAATAAGCGCTATGATTTTTACTATAAAAAAGTAATTATTATTCATGAAAAGGACACGCTACAAGTAGAAGGAAAAAGTAATTATTACAATACTGATGATGACAAAGATGAAACAAAAGCCAAAGTAGAATTTTATCTTGACAGAGCTATTTACAGACCAGGGCAAACGGTTTTCTACAAAGGAATTGCAACCCAAACGTTAAATGATAAACAATCAATACTGCCCAACTTTTTAGTAAAAATTACTATAGAAGACCCAAACAATAATGATATTAAATCATTTGAAGTTACTACTAACGAATATGGTTCTTTTGTTGGAGAATTTGTAATTCCGAAAAATAGTTTGACAGGAGAATACGAAATAAATATAGATGAACCAGATGATTATGAAAAAGACGCTATGTATGATAGTGTAAAGGAGGAACATCCCATTTGGGACAATGGTGAAATGAGAGATACAAATGCCTCTTTTAGTGTGGAAGAATATAAAAGACCAAAATTTGAAGCCAAATTTGAACCCGTAACCGAAACCTATACTGTCAATCAAAAAGTAGTTGTAAAAGGAGCTGCAAAAGCTTTTGCTGGAAGTAAAATTTCGGATGCAAAAGTTATTTATCGTGTTGTAAGAAATGCTCATTATAATTGGAAAAATCGTTGGTCAGATAATACAAAAACCCTTATTTCATCGGAAACAAAAACAGATGTTGACGGTAATTTTATTGTAGAATTTGATGCCATTCCCACAGCAGGATTTCCAAAAGAAAACCTACCCGTTTTTAGTTATAAAATCACTGCAGATATTACAGATAATAATGGCGAAACACACTCAGCAACCACTACAGTAAATGTGGGTTATCACACTATAAAACTCGAAGCAAATGTTCCTAATGTAATTAAGTCAAATGAGATAAAAAATATTGTTCTAAACAGTACAAATCTTAATGCACAATTTGTCCCTGTTGAAGGAGAAATAAAAGTATATTTTCTAAAGGAATTCAGCAACAAATTTAAAAATAGAGTTTTTGAAAAACCAGAACTTCAAACTATTTCCGCTTCCGATTTTGAGAAATTGTTTCCTTATGAAAACAACGAAAAGCCATTGGATGAAAATGCAAAAGGCGAATTAGTTTCTACCAAAAAAGTAGACACTTCCAAAGATAAATCTTTGGCATTAGACTTTATCACAAATTACAAGTCGGGGTATTACAAAGTAGTTTTTTCAGCTAAGGATAAATTCAATAATCCAATAGAAACTTCCTCTAGATTTCAGCTGTTTCAAAAGAAAACGAATGCTATTCCCGAAAATAGTTTGATTTCTATTGAACAAATAAATGACAATCCTCTAAAAGATGGTTTTGCCAAAATTAAGATTACATCAGCCGTGCCTGAATTGTTTCTTTCTTGTATTGCCAGTTCTGGAAATGCTTTTTTTTATGAGGAAAACAGTATTCTAAAAAACCACCAACAGGAAATTATTATTCCAATTTCAAAAGAAATTCATGATGAATTCAAGTTCACTGTTGAAACTGTATTTGAAAATCAATATTTTAAATCAGAGATTATTATTTCTTTAAAAGAAGAAAGTAACAAAATCAGTTTTGAAATAGATAGTTTTAGAAACAAATTGGAACCAGGGAAAGAAGAAAATTGGTCATTCAAATTAAAAGAAAACAATCAAAGAGCCGAAGCCGAAGTTTTGGCTTCGATGTATGACGCTTCATTAGATCAGTTTAAAACTAAAAACTGGAATGGTTTGGAAAACACTACTTCAATTTATCATCGCTATTATGGAAAATCCCAACTGAGTTATGAAAAGAACTATCTTTATGTACATTTCCCCAACTATGGAAACAAAAGAGTTGCCTACCAAAATGAATACACTCGTTTAATGTGGTTTGGATTTGATATCAATAACACCGATAACCCAAGTATTCTTAAAGAATACAAAAGGCAAATTACTAAGAAAGCCAAAAAACCTGCAAATTCTAAATTAGTTACTGGAATAGTTTATGACAGGACAGGAGCTTTACCAGGAGCAAATGTTGCAGTAAAAGGAACAAACAGAAGTACTCAAGCTGACTTTGATGGCTATTACGAAATTGAAGTAGCCAATGGAGAAGTTCTCTTCTTTTCTTTTGTAGGTTACGAGACTAAAAGAGTAGTGGTAAATACAAAGGAAATCAATATCACACTTGAGGATAATGGCGCACGATTAGAGGAAGTTGTAGTTGAAGGATATAGAACAACCAAAAAAAGTAATACAGTTGCAGCACAAACAACTGTAAGTGCAGCTACTATTGAAAACCGTCCAAACGCTTCGTTGATGAGTACTTTACAAGGGCAAGTGGCAGGTTTGAATATTGCTTCAAGCTCTGGACAGCCAGGAGCAACAAGTTCAGTAATTATTCGTGGCATAGGTTCAATAACTGCTGGCAAAGAACCACTTTATGTAGTTGATGGCATTCCACTTACAAGTGAGGGATTTTTGAAATTAAATCCCTCAGACATGGCAGATGTAAAAGTGCTTAAAGATGAAGCTGCAACAGCAATTTATGGTTCAAGAGGAGTCAATGGAGTAATTGTTATTACTTCCAAAAAAGCAGTAAACGATTTAACCCAAGTAAAAACGCGAACCAACAGGAAAGAAACCGCTTTCTTTTTTCCACAATTACGAACCGACAAAGAAGGAAAAATCAATTTCACATTCAATTCTCCCGAAGAACTAACCGAATGGAAATTTAGACTATTGGCTCATACTAAAAAAGCAATTTCGAGCTATTTAGAAAAAAGTGTCGTTACCCAAAAAGAGTTGATGGTTTTTCCTAATATGCCAAGATTTTTAAGAGAAAAAGATACTATTGTTATTTAGGCAAAAGTAGCAAATTTAACTACCGAACTCAAAACCGGTATCGCAGTATTACAACTTTTTGATGCTGTGACTATGGAAACTATCGATGCCAAAACGATGAATACTAATGCCATTCGCAACTTTACCATTACACCATCTGGAAATACTACTGTGAATTGGAAAATATATATTCCCGAAGCATTACAAGGATTGCAATACAAAGTAATTGCCAAAGCTGGTAACTATTCAGATGGGGAAGAAAGCATCTTACCAGTACTTACCAACACTCAATTAGTTACTGAAACCATTCCCATTTGGATAAGAGAAAATAGTAAAAAAGAGTATATTCTCAATAATCTAAAGGACAACACATCAACAACACTGCGCAATCATTTGTTTACATTGGAATACACAAGCAATCCAACTTGGTTAGCCATTCAATCGTTGCCCTATTTGATGGAATATGAACACGATTGTTCCGAGCAATTATTCTCAAAATATTATTCTAATGTATTGGCTTCGGAGTTAATCAACAGTAATCCAAAAATTGCTGAAGTCTTTGAACAATGGAGAAAATCGGGTAAACCTATTTCAAAATTGGAGCAAAATGAAGAGTTGAAATCGTTGCTTTTAGCCGAAACACCTTGGCTACAAGATGCACAAAGTGAAGAAGAAAAGAAAAAGAATATCGCTTTGCTTTTTGATTTGGAAAAATTGAAATCCAATTCGGAAACCATTCTTAAAAAGTTAAAAGAAAAGCAAAAACCTTCTGGTGGTTTTGCTTGGTTTGAAGGTGGAAATGAAAATGAATACATCACCAGACACATCATAACAGGATTGGGACATCTTCAAAAATTAAAGGTAAAAAAAGAAACAATTAATAACTTTGCTGAGATTACAAAAAATGCAATTTCATTTTTGGACACAAAATATTTTGACAGTAACTCTATTTCAAAAGAATACAAAATTTGGAATACACAAAACGCCGATTTGCATTACCTCTACATGCGTTCTTTTTATTTGGAAAATTTTCCTATGAACGAAAAAATAAAAGCCATTTCGGTTAAACAATTAGAAAGTATTAAAACCAATTGGTTAACTTACTCTCTTTATAACAAAGGATTAGCAGTATTGATTTTAAATCGTTTTGGCGATAAGAAAACGGCAACTAAAATTCTTGAAAGCTTAAAAGAAAAAGCTTCAAACAACGAAGATTGGGGAATGTATTGGGTAGAAAATAAAACGGGTTGGTATTGGTACCAATCTCCAATAGAAACCCAAGCATTATTAATAGAAGCGTTTTCTGAAATTGCCGACGACAACAAATCAGTTGACGAAATGAAGGTTTGGCTTTTAAAAAATAAACAAACCAAAAACTGGTCAACTACCAAAGCAACTACGGAAGCTATTTATGCATTACTTTTAAAAGGAACAGATTGGTTATCAATAAAAGACAATGCTAAAATAAAAATAGGAAACGAAAAAATGCTAACAGCTAAATTATTAGAAAACGAAAAAGAAGCAACAACTGGGTATCTTAAAATGAACTGGAAAGCAAATGAAATCAATAATGACATGGCCAATATTTCTATTGAAAACAATTCAAAAGTGACTAATTATGGTGGGATTTATTGGCAATATTTTGAAGATTTAGACAAAATAAAAACAAGTGACAAAAGTGTAATGAGTATTTCAAAAGAATTGTATATAAAGAAAAATACCAATGAAGGTCAGATATATGAAAAAATCAATTCGAAGAATACTCTAAAAATAGGAGATTTAGTAACCGTAAGATTAGTAATTGAGACCAAAGAAGACATGGAATATGTTCATTTAAAAGACATGCGAGCTTCCTGTTTTGAACCCGTTGATGTTCTCTCCAAATATGAATGGATGAATTCGATAGGTTACTATAAAAGCACCAAAGATGCTGCAACCCATTTCTTCTTTGACAAAATAAATAAAGGAACTTATGTAATTGAATATGACATAAGAGTAAACAATAAAGGTGATTTTTCAAATGGAATAACAACTATTGAAAGCATGTATGCTCCAGAATTTACCAGTCATACTATGGGTATTAGAATAAATATAGGCAAATAATAAATAAAGCCAATTTAATGGGGACTTTTATTTTAAACCGTCTTAATTATAAAAAGTATCCTCAAACGGTTTTTCAGCTACGAACAAATAATAAATTCCCACCAAAATAAAAGGCACACTCAGCCATTGGCCTGTGCTAAACAAACCGAAAGTTTCTTCAATGCCACCTTGACTTACTTTTACATATTCAACTACAAATCGCACTGACCAAAGTAGGATTAAGAAATAGCCAAATAACAATCCGTGTTTTTCGGCTGTTTCTGTTTTCCAATATAAAAAGAAAAGTATCAAGAAAACGAATATGTATAAACCCGCTTCATACAATTGTGCTGGGTGTCTGTAAGGTATCTGATTTAAAATATCCGCAAATTTTGGGTCATTTTGAATAAGATTAAAAGCATCATTTTTATTGACGGTATTTGTAATTTGTGATAAACTATGACTATTCCAAAATTCATCTTCTCTGACAAATTTTACCCCATAAAAATTATCTTTAGACGTAACATGTCCATAGATTTCTGAATTAAAGAAATTACCAATTCTAACAAATACAGCGCCACTTGCTACAGGAATTACAACTCTGTCCAAAACCCAAAGCATTGGTCGTTTGATCACTTTGGTACTGTAAAAATACATGGCTATAATAATACCAATTGCCGCCCCATGACTGGCTAAACCCTGAAATCCTGTAAATTCAAATTCAGGATTAAATCGAAAGGGTAATAAAATTTCTGATGGATTATTTTGGTAATATTCCCAATCGTAAAAAAACACATGACCAAGTCGCGCCCCAAGTAAAGTGGCAACTACTGTCCAAATGAATAAGGTGTCCAGTTTTTCAATGGGCTCATTTTCTTTTTTGAAAATGTGCTTCATGATATACCAGCCCAAACCAAAAGCAATTACAAACATCAAGCTGTAATATCGGATAGTAAAGAAACCTATATTTATTCCTTCTGATGGATTCCAAATCATAACGAGTTTTTTTTAAGTTTAAATGTAAAAATAGCTATTTGTAACAAAAAGTGATATAAAAATTAAGAATTCTTTAGTGGGAGCATTTTTTTTCAGGAACAGGATCATATCCATTTTTTCCCCAAGGATGACAACGTGCTATTCTTTTTGTTCCAAGATAGGTTCCCAAAAATAGGCCATGTATTTTCAATGCTTCAATAAAATAACTAGAGCAAGTCGGCTGAAATCTACAAGTCGATGGCATTAAAGGCGAAAGTATAATTTTATAAAAATAAATTAGCAATAGGAGTGGTGCTATTACGATTTTCTTTACCATAATCTTTATTGTATACTGAAACTTGTTCCTTCTTTTCCGTCTTTCAATTGAATGCCTAATGCAAATAGTTTATCACGAATTTGGTCTGATAAAGAGAAATTTTTATTGGCACGCGCTTCATCTCTCATTTTGATAAGCATTTCAACCACACCATCCAATTTATCTGAATTATTGGCAGTTACTTTTTCATTTTTTATTCCGATTACATCAAATGTAAAAGTATGTAATGTCTCCGAAAGTGTTTTCAAATCATCAGCATTCAAGGTTTCTTTTTCATCGTTTATCAAATTCACAAATCGAATTCCTTCAAATAGATTGGCAATCAAAATAGGCGAATTAAAATCGTCATTCATTGCGTCATAACAGTTTTGTTTCCATGACGCAATGTCAATAGTTGATGCAGTATTGGGTTGTAAATTATTTAAAATAGCCAAACCTTCCATCAATCGGTTAAAGCCCTTTTCGGCTGCTATAATTCCGTCGTTGGTAAAATCGAGTATGCTTCTGTAATGGGCTTGCATCATAAAGAAACGAGCTACGTTAGGCGAAAAAGCTTTGCTTAAAAATGGACTCCCACCAGAGTATATTTCACTTGGAATGATATTGTTTCCAGTAGATTTTGACATTTTTTTACCATTTAACGTCAGCATATTGGCATGCATCCAATAATTGACTGGACTATGACCAGTACATGCTTCATTTTGAGCAATTTCACATTCATGATGTGGGAATTTCAAATCCATTCCACCACCGTGAATGTCAAAAGTCTCACCAAGATATTTAGTACTCATAGCAGTACATTCTAAATGCCATCCAGGAAAACCAATTCCCCATGGTGAAGGCCAACGCATGATATGCTCTGGTTCGGCTTTTTTCCAAAGGGCAAAATCTTGGGCATTTTTTTTATCACTTTGTCCATCGGTATCACGCGTATTGGCTAACATTTCTTCAATGTTTCTACCGCTTAATTTACCATAGTGGTTGGTTTTATTAAATTTCACTACATCAAAATAAACAGAGCCGTTGGTCTCATAGGCAAATCCTTTGTCAATAATTTGTTTTACAATTTCAATTTGTTCTATAATATGTCCAGTTGCAGTGGGTTCAATACTTGGCGGTAAAAAATTGAATTGATTTAAAACATCATGAAAATCAACGGTATAGCGTTGCACAATTTCCATAGGTTCCAATTGCTCCACACGTGCTTTTTTGGCAATTTTATCTTCACCGTCATCGACATCATCCACAATATGTCCTACATCGGTAATGTTTCGAACATAGCGCACTTTATACCCTAAATGCAATAGGTATCTAAAAATCATATCAAATGACATGAACGTTCGCACATTACCAAGGTGAACATTGCTATAAACTGTTGGCCCACAAACATACATGCCTACATTGCCTTCATGAACCGATTTGAATAGTTCTTTTTTACCCGAGAGGGAATTGTATAGTATTAGCGTATTATTCTGGTAAAGTTGCATTTTTTTTTATTTTTGAGCCCTGCCTGCCAGCAGTTTTTTCCTGCTTTTCGTTTCAATCTTTTTAGTTGTTATCGATACTTGATTTGCAAACTCGAACTGACATAAAGAGGATTTTCACTGCAACCTGCCTGTCGGCAGATAGGTCGGGCTATTAAAATTTAGTTTCCAATCGAATGTAATTTAGGAATTCATTGCGTGTATTTTCTTCTTTGAATTTTCCACCAAATTCAGAAGTAATAGTACTACTATCAATATCACGTATCCCCCTGGAATTCACACAAAGATGTTTTGCATCAATAACACAAGCAACATCATCAGTATTCAAAACTTTTTGCAATTCTTGAACTATTTGCATCGTTAATCGTTCTTGCACTTGAGGTCTTTTGGCAAAATAATCAACAATTCTATTCATTTTTGAAAGTCCAACAACAGTACCATTTGAAATGTAAGCAACATGAGCTCTACCCACAATCGGTAACAGATGATGCTCACAAGTAGAATAGAGTGTTATATTTTTTTCCACCAACATTTCACCATATTTGTAGTTGTTTTTAAAAGTAGAAGAGTTAGGTTTTTTATTAGGATTCAATCCTCCGAAAATTTCTTTAACAAACATTTTTGCTACTCTATTTGGAGTGCCTTTTAAACTGTCGTCAGTCAAATCCATCCCAAGCGTGTTTAGAATATTTTCAACGTCTTTTTTAATCAGTTCAATCTTCTTATCATCTGATAATTCGAAAGCATCATTTCTAAGAGGGTTTTTAGCATTTGTTGCAATATGATTTTCTCCTAATTCATCGACTGATGTATGGTTATTTGTCATTAATTCAATATTAATTGGGGTTTAATTTTTAAAACACAAATATAAATAATAATAATCAATCTCTACTTAATGCACCAAATATTTAAAAATAATTCAATTTTAACTTTATTATTTCTTAAAATTATGTAAATTTCGCTCCTTAAATTACAATCCACATGAAACACATCTACATTTATTTAATATTATTAAATTTATTAACGATTAATTTTGCTTTTTCTCAAGGGGCTAATTGCGCATCAAGTGCTGCGTTTTGTGCTGGTGGTTCCACATTAACTTTTCCTAATTCTACTGGAACAACAGCTGAAGCTGGGATTGATTATGAATGTTTGGCTAGTCAACCCAACCCAGCATGGTTTTTTATGCAAATTGGTTCAGCAGGAACAATTGATTTTGAAATAAGTCAAATTTCTAATGGTGGTAATCCAATTGATGTAGATTATATTATTTGGGGTCCATTTCCTGGACCTATCGACACAACACAGCCTTTTCCCTATTGTGGTCCAACCTTCTTAAATCCGACAACCAGTGGGAGCTGTAGTTATTCTCCAGCAGCGGTAGAAGATTTCGGTATATTGAATGCAGTTGTTGGGGATGTTTATGTTGTTTTATTAACCAATTTTAGTGGTCAAGCTGGTAACATTACTGTCACGCAAACTAATGCTGGACAACCTGGCGCAGGTGGAACAGATTGTAATATTGTTTGTCAACTATCAGTAGCCCCTCAAGTTATTTGTCCTGGTGCTCAAGCTATTTTAACAGCAACAATTGAAAATGCCACAAGCTATCAATGGTCATCTGTACCTGGTGGACCTATACCAGGAAATACACAATCTATCACAGTTACTCAACCTGGTACCTATACAGTCATTGTCAATAAACCTGGCTGTGTTGCCAATGCAACTGCTAGTACTACAGTTTCTTTCAGTACACCACCTCCAATTAATCTACCGGTAAACCTAACACAATGTAGTAACTTACCA
>NZ_JBKCVI010000070.1:0-4536 GCF_046317795.1 Flavobacterium sp.
CCGTTCTGAATTAAATCATGGCGGTATTTTGCCATAAATTGTATGGCATTGTCCACAGAAATTCCAAACGCAATACTGAAAACCAAAATGGTTGATGGTTTTAAAGGAATACCAAAATACCCCATCAAACCAGATGTAATACAAAGTGGTAAAATATTGGTCACTACCGATGCAAAAATCATTTTCACCGAACGGAACATATAGGCCATTAATCCTGCAATCAGCAAAATGGCAAATATTAAAGACTCAATTAAGTTGTTTACTAAATAAGATGTTCCTTTTTGAAACACTAACGCTTTCCCAGTTATGGTAACTTCATATCTATCGCTTGGGAAAATTTTATGGATTTTGGCTTTCAATTTTCCTTCCACTTTTTCCATTTCATCTGTCCCAACATCTTTCATGAAAGTGGTTATTCTGGCATATTGACCCGTTGAATCAACATAGCTTTTCATAAGGTTGTCTTTGGAGTTTTTAGTAGCATTTTTGGCATACGAAAGTATGAAAGCTTGTTCTTGAGAATTAGGCAATTCATAATATTCTGGATTTCCATTATAAAAAGCTTGTTTGGAATATTTAACCAAATTCACAATTGAAACCGGTTTTGAGAGTTCCGGAATGCTATCAATTGTATTTTGCAATTCATCCATTTTTCGCAAAGTAGATGACTTCATAACGCCTTTTTTGCGTTTGGTGTCAATCATGATTTCCAATGGCATAACTCCTTTGAATTCTTTTTCAAAAAAAGTAATATCTTTAAAGAACGAAGCGCTTTTGGGCATTTCGCTAATCAAACTTCCCGAAACTTTCATTTGTGATACGCCAATAATACTAAAAATGAGCAGGAATGCATAAATTCCATAAATCAAATTACGTTTGTTTCGTACCAAATTTTCTACCGAATTTAATATAGAAGATAAGTAGTTTTTACTCAAATGGTTTAAGTGTTTTTCTTTTGGTAATGGCATAAAACTGTATACAATTGGCACCACAATTAATG
Organism: Flavobacterium sp.; assembly: GCF_046317795.1. GTDB lineage: Bacteria > Bacteroidota > Bacteroidia > Flavobacteriales > Flavobacteriaceae > Flavobacterium. The sequence goes on from NZ_JBKCVI010000070.1 coordinate 1,001, forward strand.
TCAAAAGATACACAATGATTACATTGATGGATGTTACCAATCCAAATTCATAAAGCAAATCGTTTCCTGTAATCATAAACGTGGCAAATCCGATGGCGGTTGTCAAATTAGTCATCAAAGTAGAAACGCCGATTTTTGAAATCACACGTTGCAACGCTTTAGCTTGATTGCGGTGTATTTTAATTTCTTGCTGGTATTTATTGATAAGAAAAATGCAATTGGTTATTCCTATAACAATAATTAACGGTGGAATGATTGCTGTTAAAATCGTGATTTTATAATGGAATAATCCTAGCGTGCCAAAAGACCACATCACACCAACAATCAAGATACAAATAGAGATAAAAGTGGCTCTGTGTGATCGGAAAAATAAGAAGAAAATTAAGGAAGTAATAAATAAAGCCGCACCAATAAAAAGTCCTATTTCATCTTTCATATTTTCGGTGTTGATGGTTCGGATGTAGGGCATTCCTGAAACCTTTAAATCAATATTGGTTTCTTTTTCAAATTTGGCTACTTCGGGAACAAGAACATTTAGAATAAATTCTTTTCTAATAGGCGAATTGATTACTTTTTTATTAATGTAAATTGCGCAACGAATACTTCCAGATTCTTTATTAAAAAGCAATCCTTCATAAAATGGCAAATCGTTGAAGAGTTGTTGTTTAATTTCGCTTAAATATTTTGGGTCAACCGTCTTTTTTTGGTCAATCAGCGGAACCAATTCAAATTTTTCTAGTGTATCGTTTTTTTGAAGTTTTTTGAGGTCATTCAAAGAAACTATTAATTCAACTTCATTCCGTTTTTTTAAATTGGTCATCATTTCATCCCAAGCTTTATATGCTTTTGGAGTGAAAAAAGTAGTATCTTTTATACCAATAACAACCAAGTTACCTTCTTCGCCAAAGGTTTTTAGAAACTTTTGATAATCTTTATTAGCACTATGATTTTTTGGCAGTAAGTTGGCTTCATTATATGTCATACCTACATTCTTCCACTGTAAAGCCAAGAAAATAGTTATGATTACAATAAATATGCTGATAATTACTCTGTTCCTAAGAATTTTGCCAGCAATAAATTCCCAAAAACCAACTTTCAATTTCTTTTTCATTATAAATTTAAAAACGCTTGCAAAGGTAATCAAAAGGTCAAAAACAAGTCTTGTTTTTAGTAAACTTTTACTCAATTTGTGAGCAATTGAAGTTTGATTTTAAAATAATTGTTAACGCTAAAAAAAAAAATAATAAAATACGATGCTTTTTAGCATCTTTGTAGGGCAAAGTAGTAGCCAACAGAATGAGAAATTTAAAAAACACTTTATTTTATTTACTAGTAACAGGAGCTTTTGGCTACTTGATGTATTGGATAATTGTTCAAGGAAAATTTCTTGAAGTGGGAAGAGAAATAGTATCGCCTACTTCAAATGATAGTGAATGGATTCAGTTTTTAAGTTCGCTTTTTCATAATCTGCAGCATCCATTACCACTTTTGTTACTTCAAATAATTACCATTGTTTTAGTAGCTCGTATTTTTGGTTGGATTTTTAGAAAGATTGGTCAACCCACCGTAATTGGAGAAATAATTGCGGGGATTGTTCTTGGACCATCATTGTTCGGACTTTATTTTCCTGAAGTGAAAGAGGCCTTGTTTCCAGTTGCTTCACTTGGAATTCTCCAAATGTTGAGCCAAGTTGGGTTGATTTTTTTCATGTTCGTAATCGGCATGGAATTGGACCTAAAAGTTTTGAAAAACAAAGCGAACGAAGCAGTTGTTATCAGTCATGCTAGTATTGTAATTCCATTTGCTTTGGGTGTTGGGCTAGCTTATTTTATATATTATCAATTTGCACCACCCGGAATTGAATTTTTATCCTTTAGTTTATTTATGGGAATAGCTATGAGTATCACTGCTTTTCCTGTATTAGCCAGAATTGTTCAAGAAAGAGGTATACATAAAACAAGATTAGGAACCATAGTAATCACTTGTGCAGCTGCCGATGATATCACAGCTTGGTGTTTACTGGCAGCTGTTATTGCCATTGTAAAAGCGGGGAGTTTTGTAAGTTCAATATATATAATTGGTTTAGCAATTAGTTATGTTTTAATGATGCTTTTTGTGGTAAAACCTTTTCTAAAAAGAGTAGGGGATTTATATGCCAATAAAAACAACCTCAAAAAATCGGTTGTTGCCATCTTTTTTTTAATGCTTATAGTATCGTCTTATTTAACTGAAATTATTGGAATTCATGCTTTATTTGGTGCTTTTGTGGCCGGAGCAATCATGCCAGATATTGCTAAGTTTAGAAATGTTTTTATCGAAAAAGTAGAAGATATCTCCTTAATCTTATTGCTACCATTATTTTTTGTTTTTACAGGTTTACGTACAGAAATAGGTTTAATCAATGAACCTTATTTATGGAAAATTACGGGTTATATCATCTTGGTAGCTGTTATAGGAAAATTTTTAGGAAGTGCTTTGGCAGCACGATTTGTGGGTCAAAGTTGGCAGGAAAGTTTAACTATTGGTGCTTTAATGAATACTCGAGGATTGATGGAATTGGTGGTTTTAAACATTGGATACGAACTTGGTGTGCTTTCTCCCAAAATATTCACCATGATGGTTATCATGGCATTAGTTACAACGTTTATGACTGGTCCAGCATTGGATTTAATTAATTTTCTTTTTAAAACCAAAGGCGTTATTATCCCTTCTGAAATTAAGCAAAATTCGAAGTTTAAAATTCTAATTTCTTTTGGGAATAACGAAAAAGGAAAGTCATTACTCCGATTGGCTAACAGTTTGGTAAAAGGCCAAACAGAAAATGCTAATATAACGGCAATGCACTTAACAATGAGTGATGAAATGCACGCTTATAATTTGGAAGAATATGAAACCACAACGTTTGAGCCAATTGTAAAAGAGTCAGTTAAGCTAAATCAAGAAATCACTACTATTTTCAAAGCTACGGGTGACATAGAGACAGATATTGCTGACATTGCAAAAGAAGGGCAATATGATTTGGTTTTAGTGGGTGTTGGGAAATCAATTTATGAAGGGACGTTGTTGGGAAAAGTTCTTGGATTTACTTCCCGAATTATTAATCCTGATAGATTGTTGGATAAATTTACAGGAAAGGAAGGACTCTTTGAAAACTCGCCTTTTGATGAAAGAACACGACTTCTAATCTCAAAAACCAAGGAACCATTAGGAATATTAATAGACAAAGATTTACAAAAAATAAAAAATGTTTTAATTGGTATGTACAGTATTGGAGACGTTTTCCTTATAGATTATGCTCAAAAATTAATGTATAATAATGACTCTCATGTGACCATTTTGGATAATAACGAGCATACTAAAAATAATTTTATTATTCAGAATTCATTAGTAGCACTAGAAGAAAAGCATACAGATAATTTTGATGTTTTTCAACCTAATCAAATTAATAAACCATTTTTATTGCAGCAAAACTTAGCTGTTTTTAGTCTAGAAACTTGGAAAAAATTGATAGAAGATGAGGTTTCTTGGTTGGCTGA
>NZ_JBKCVI010000071.1:0-19155 GCF_046317795.1 Flavobacterium sp.
ATTATATATCTTTAGTAAAAAATACAATTGGACCAATTGGCAAGAGAAACTAACTGGAACAATTGAAATGAATAACGAAAATCAAATTCACAAATTTTAAAAGAATGAATACTCCAACCTACGAAAATGTGCATAATCAATTTAAGCTCAATGGTTTTCATCTTGATAGAGAAGATTTATGTCGTGTTGCTTATAGTTTTATAAAAGAGGGTGAAGATTTTGAAAAGCCAGTAGGCGATTTTCTTTTGGACTGGTTTGATAGTAAAGATTATATAGAAATGTTTACTTCTGGTTCAACAGGTGAACCTAAAACCGTAATTGTGAAAAAACAAGCGATGGTAAATTCGGCTATTGCTACAGGTGATTTTTTTGATTTGAAACCCGGAAACAGTGCTTTGCAGTGTTTGCCAGTGAAATATGTAGCGGGAAAAATGATGTTGGTTCGCGCTATGATTTTAGGACTTGATTTGGAGTTTGTTGCACCAAGTTCACACCCAATGCGCAATAATGAAATCGATTTTGATTTTGTGGCTATGGTTCCTTTGCAAGCTCAAAATTCAATTCAAGAGTTACAAAAAGTGAAGAAATTAATAATTGGTGGTGCTGCTGTAAATAAAACTTTGGAAAAGCAACTGTTAAAATTAAAAACAGAAGTCTATGAAACCTATGGAATGACGGAAACGATAACTCATATTGCTGCTCGTAAATTAGGCGAAAAAGCATTCACCGTTTTACCTGATGTAACAGTAAGTTATGATGATAGAAATTGTTTGGTTATTCATGCACCAAAAATTTCCGATGAAGTTATTATTACCAATGACATCGTAGAGTTGGTTAATGAAAACCAATTTATCTTCCTAGGAAGAATTGATAATGTCATTAATAGTGGTGGTATAAAACTAATTCCAGAACAAATTGAGAATAAATTGATGAGTAAAATCCAACAACGATTTTTTATATCTTCAAAATCCGATGATGAGTTGGGGGAAAAGTTAATACTAGTTGTTGAAGGGGATAAAGTTGAATTTGAGCATACTATTTATGAGGATTTAGATAAATATGAAAAACCAAAGGAAATACTCTTCATTCCTAAGTTTAAAGAAACCGCAACTGGAAAAATAATGAGGAAAGAGACGTTAGTTTAAATCTATAAGTTCAAAAAAATAAACACAGATTTCACAGATTTTCACAAATCATGAAGTTCTCTGAGAGTAAATGGAGCAAATTATACAAAATTAATTGTGTAATTTAAAGCTACTAAAATCTGTGTGAATTGGTGAAATTTGTGTTTATTTATTTTGTTACAACATAAAATTTATCAGTCACTACTTTTACTTCATTGATGTCTTTGATTTTAATTTTTGTAGCACTCCATTCTGTTTTTGGGTAAATTCTGGAGGTTTTATTGTTAATGACAACATCAATAGGCATGTTGAATTCAGGAGCAACATCAGACCAACGGCAATCTAATTTTCCATTAGTAACCTTAAATTCGAGTTTAGGAATAGTAGTATAACGCAAATACTGATTGAAAACAGTAGTCAAATCCATACCACTTTCTTTGTTGAAAAACGCAATAACGGTTTCGGTATCAATAATTTTATGTCGAAAAGTAGTGGAAAAATCTAATAGTAATTTCCACCATTTTGCATCATCATTAATTATATGTCGTAAAGTATTTAACAACAAAGCCCCTTTTGGATACATATCACCCGAACCTTCCTTATTAACGCCATAACTGCCAATAATTGGTTTATCATTTTTAACACCTTTTCGGTATCCATTTACATATACCAACGCTTTATCATAGCCCAGTTTGCATTCAACAAAAACTGATTCTGTGTAACAAGTAAACCCTTCGTGAATCCACATATCGGCTATATCTTTTGAAGTGATGCTGTTCCCAAACCATTCGTGACCGCTTTCATGAATTGTAATGAAGTCAAAACTTAAACCAATTCCCGTTCCAGTTATGTCGTTGCCCAAATAACCTTTCATATACTTATTTCCATAGGCCACAGCACTTTGATGTTCCATTCCTAAATAAGGAGTTTCCACCAATTTATAGCCATCTTCTTTGAAGGGATATTCGCCAAACTTGCTTTGGAAACAATCCATCATGGGTTTTACTTCTTGAAAATGTTTTCTGGCTTTGGCTTCATTTTCTCGCAAAACATAATAGTCTAAATCCAATCCTTTATAATTGTCATGAATATGGACATAATCGGCAATATTTACTGTGATGTCATAATTATTAATAGGATTTTTTACTTCCCAATCCCAGCGTGTGTAGCCATTTTTCAAGTCTTCACTGCCCATAAATCGTCCGTTAGAAACATTCATCAATCCGTTTGGAACCGCCACTTTTATGGTCGCTCCATTATCGGGTTCATCGGTTTGAGTATCTTTTACAGGATACCACAAACTGGCTCCAGTGCCTTGCACGGCAACTCCTATCCAGTCTTTGCCCTGAGGATCTTTGGAATAAACAAAACCACCATCCCAAGGTGCACGTTTGGCAATTATTGGTTTGCCTGAATAGTAAAATAGTATTTTTTGTATTGGTAATTCTGTAGTCAAAAGGGTTTCAAAGGAAACAAAGACAGCATTAAACTCTCTTGTATAGTTGAGTTTTTTGGCATTGAAAATAATGCTATCTACTTTCATATTTTCAAACAAATCCAATTGGATTTTAGTGGTATTGGTTACAACTTTAAACTCAATTTCATTATAACCAACAATGGTTTTAACTTCAGGATTGATTTTAATATCCAATCCATAATGCATCACATCGAAGCAAGTTCGTTCTGGTCGCAATCCTCCTTGTAGAGAATCTTTTCGAGTGAAAGTTTCTTGTGCCGTTAGTGTTTGAAAAGCAATTATAACAAAAGAGTAACTTATAATTTTGTTCATAATGGAATGGTTTTAGTAATAAGTAAAAATAACTTTTTATTGAAGACGAATTTAAAAAATAATTTCACAAGTAAACGTTATTATTTCTTTTGAAATAGGATGCTGAAATGCAATACTCTCGGCATGAAGGTATAATCTCTCGGCTTTGGTACCATATAAATCATCGCCAACGATGGGTGTGTTTAAACCTAATGAATGCGCCGCATGAACCCTGAGTTGGTGTGTACGACCAGTAATAGGGTAGAAGTACACTAGGGTTTTGTTGTCTTTTCTTTCTATAACTTCCCAATGGGTTTGGGCTGGTTTGCCATGCTCGAAGCACACTATTTGATTGGGGCGGTTGTGTAAATCACCACGTAATGGCAAATTGATACTACCGCTATCTTCAGACAATACTCCATCCAACTGGGCGACGTAGCGCTTTTTTACGTTTCGTTTGATGAATTGGGCTTGCAGTTTCTTATAAATATCAGGAGTTTTACCAATTAACAATAAACCCGAAGTGGACATGTCCAATCGATGCACTATCATGGCATTGGGATAGAGCGCTTTTATTCTGGTTTGCACCGAGTCGGTGATTTGTTTTCCAGGAACGGATAAAAATTCTGCTGGTTTATTGATAAGCAATAAATAGTCATCTTCAAAAACAATTGCTAACTCTTTTCCTTCCGCAGGATTTATAGCAAACGGATTTTCCTCTAATGGAATTCCATGTAACATGTGTTTCAGTATGGGTTCACATTTCCCGGTGCATGCAGGATAGAATTGTTGGTGTTTTCTCATTTCACCTTTGGGTGATTGTCCCCACCAAAATTCTGCCATGGCAATAGGTTTCAACAGATGTTTAAAAGCATAGTGCAACAGTTTTGGTGCCGCACATTCCCCAGCGCCTGCTGGAGGATTGCCATTGAAGATTGCGGCTAAGCTTTTGAGTTCTTGGTATTGGTTCAGGAAGGCATATTCGGTAAATAATTGTTGTTGCAAGGCAGCCGATTTGTCTTTTCGCTCTTTTTTAAGTTGATTGATTTGATTTGTAAATAATTCGACTTTTTCAGTAACAGCTTTGATATGATGGTTCCAATATTGAGCCATTTTTTTAAGCAAAATGCCTTCATCTTGGCTTTCTTTATTGAGTTGTTCTACAGCATCAAAGGGAAGTGATTTTCTTTTTTCGGAACGAAGTTTTTTACCTTGTTTTATGGCTTCTTTTTGAGTTTGAATTTCCTTATCTGCTTGGAGTTTTGTTTGTTCCAATTGCTTTATTGCATTTAGATAATCTGGATTGTTTTCAAGCAATTCGATTTCTCGATTGTATTGGTTGAGTAAGGTTTCTTCTTTTTTGAAAAAACTATCTGCGGTTAACATATCAAAAACCGTTGGTACAAAAAACGGATGTTGATTTCGTTCAGCCAATTTCCCTGAAAAAGCCCAAAGAAAACCCAACTCGTTGTTTTGATTTTGCACTACCAAAACGCCAAACATTTTGCCAATTACCAATCTTTCTTGGTTTTCATTTAAACCAAAGTTGTGCTGGAAATCGTTTTGCGTTTCTAGATAGTTTTGCAATTCATGAGCGGCTATTACACTCAATGGATGTGGCTCGTAATAGAAGGGGAAAGTAAATTTTTCTGGCAAAGAAATGCCAGAGATATCGGTTGTAAATTCTTGAAAAAGTTGGCAAGACATGCAGCAAATATAGACTACTAAAGATGATTATTGTATTTTATTATTTTAAAATATTGGTTTCTTTTAGTTTTTCTTTTTCACTTCCTAAACTAATTTTAGTTTTACCATTTTTGTCATCATGAGCTTTTAAATGTATAATTATTCCTTTGTTTTTATTTGTATTTAAAATCCCTTTCTTTTTATCTATTTCATCTTTTTTTGGATCACGTAAATGTACGCCAACTTGCATATTGGTACCACCAGAAAAACCATAATTTCCCGCCAGATCAACCTGCATAACACTTGTTTTTATTTCCATTGGTTTAATGGTTACTATTCCATTTTTCATAGCACCGTCGCAATTCATTTTATCGATGGTTACGTTTTTAAAATCCCTATTTGGAAAAACAATCTTGCCCACTTTTTGAATAGGTTCAAAGTTAATCAGCGCAGCATTTGATAATGTAAATTTAAGATTACCCGACAAAGATTTTTTGTCTAAGCCGCCATCTTTAATAAGAAATCCTTTTATGTTAGTATTTAAATCTATAGTTCCTTTAACAGTTTTTGAAGTTACTGTTGTAGAACCAAAATTTTCAAAAGAGTTTAATAATTTTTGAATATCAGTATTCTTAGCCATAGCATGTATGTTAAAACCTTTTTTATAGCCATAATCGCTTATGGTACCAGTAATAAAATAGTTGGCATTTTCATTTTTAATTGAAATCTCTTGCAAGGAAATTGTACTGTTGAGAAGAGAAATTTTCGCTTGGACATCTTTTCCAATAAATTTTTTGTAAACAATTTGATTCACCTTTACATTAGTTATAATACTGCTATTTTGCAATACTTTGTTTACTAAGGCGTCTGATGCTTCATTTTTTGGTTTTTTACCTGTTTTCTTTTTTTGAGAATTCATAAGATATAGAAAATTGCCTAAATCTATTTTCTCACCTACAATATTCCAATTCAATATAATTTTTTCAGGACTATCATAAAATAAGTTCATAAAATTTTCTGAATACCCCGACATTTTGAAGGCACTTCGTTCTGTATTCACTGTGATATTTTTAACTATAAGTCTGTCTGAATTAAATTCAAATTGTATAGAATTATTAGTAAAATTGACCTTTCCAGGAACATAACTAAAATCGCTATTTATAACATCAACAGTTCCTAAAATAAAGGGTTTAGTTACTTTTAGTGCAACAACATCTGCTTTAAATTTAATATTGACTTTTGCTTTACCTTTTTTGAACACAAATTTATTTTTAGTAGCAAGAGCGTTTAATTTAACAATATCAAAATCTGATTCAACTGAACCTGAAGCTATAGGTTTTGTTAAATCTAAAATTCGTAAATTTTTTGTAACAAAAGGAATTTCTTTGTATTTGCCTTTATAATCATTCAGAAGTATGGCAGAGTTTGGGTCGCCAAAAATACCATTTTTAGCAAAATCATTAGTGAATTCACCAGTCATACTACAATTTGTAATTTCGTGATCTACTGCAGTCAGAGTGTTGTTTTTTATGTGTGTCACAACATGAATATAGGGATCGCCATGTACTTTAAAATCACCAATTATATCACATTTTACATCAAAAGGTTTTTCGAAATTAAATTTATATAGCTTACTACTAATGTTTTTAGATACTAAAGCCGCAGCATCTTTCCAATATATAGATTTACTAAAAAGATGAATACCAAACTTGCTGTTTTTTGAAGAAACGCCTAATTCTGCATCTATTTTAAAGTCAGTTTCTCCAATAGCTAATTTGTCTGAATGAACTATGACTTCTTGTTTTTCTTTACTATAATTAGCATTTATTTCACCTTCAATTAATTTATCTTTTGCAAAACTTCCTCGTTTGGTATTAAAAGCTAGACTTTTGACCATCGTTTTTATGCTCACTTTTGCATTCCAACCCATATCGTTGGGTTTGATTTTAATATTTAAATTTTCTGTTTCAAAAGCAAATAGTTTGTGTTTTATAATGTTTTCTGAAACGATGCTGACGTTATTTAAATTTACTTGGTCAATTGCTACACTCAATATAGATTTTGATTTTGGTTCTTTTTTTGATGGTTTTCTTGGGGTTAAAGCTGATGCATTACTGTAGCCGTTTTTATCTACAAAAATGTCCAACTTAGCATTTTCTATTGTGACGGTATTGATTTTAATATCAGTTAAAATGATTGACCACGGTAGAATTTTAACATACATTCTTTTAGCATCAATAAAAGTTTTTTTATGTTGCTTCCATAGACTGTCTTTAACCACAACATCTTTTACTTCAATGGTTAGATTAGGGAAATTTTTAAAAAACAGAATTTCAACATCGCCAATTTTAATGTCTCCTGTGAATTTTTCCTTTGTAGCTTTGTTTATATCTCTAACTATTTCATCGTGGTGGGAAGAAATGTAGAGACCAAGCACGCAGTATATTAAAACGATTACTATGACTAGTATACCTAAACCTTTAAGAATCTTTGTCCCGATAACTATCGGGATTGATTTTGGCTTAGGTGGTATACTCATAAGAAATGATTTTAGGATTGGTTAATGTGTTAATCAACATCAATACTGAGTAAATTTAGAAAAATAATGACTTCGGGAAACCGATTTATTTTTATTTATGCTTTTGAAGTAAATAACTTTAATTTTTATTCCTTCAACACAAGTTTCAAATTGGCTATCCAGAAAATCTCAGATTTGTAAAATTGGAGTGTAGTCGGCACCACTTTATCTGACGTATCACGTGGTGATTTTTTTATTACTCTAGCAGTTGAACCCGTGAAATTTAAAATATGTTTTTCGTCTAAATCTGCTGTTTCAGTGGTGAATTTAATAATTTTATTTTCTACTTTCCAAGTTCCTTTTCCGTTTTTGTAATATTCGTTAGTGTTATTGTTTACGTAACTTGTAAAAAGAAAAGTTTGGTCAGTATTTAATTGAAGTTTGTAATCAATGATTTCGTCTTTTAGCGTTTTTACATAATAGATATACGTTCCTGAATAATCTTGGGATTGGGCAGTGAAACTAAAGTTTATAGTAATTAAAAGTATAAGCAGTAATTTTTTCATATGAATTGGGTTTTAGTTATTATTGATGAGATTCCTCATACTTCGGAATGACAAGATTACGGATATTTAATAACAAAAAACTAATATCAAAAATCTTAATACTTAATACTCAAATCTTAATTCTAAAAATCACACCTGTATCACTCCCAAATTAAACTTCTTCTCAATCGGAGCATGATTTGCTGCTTCAATTCCCATAGAAATCCATGTTCGGGTTTCCAGTGGGTCAATGATAGCATCTGTCCACAATCGTGCCGCAGCATAATACGGAGAAACTTGGGCATCATAGCGCGCTTTGATTTTGTCAAATAATTCTTTTTCTACTTTTTCATCTACTATTTCGCCTTTGGCTTTTAAGGAAGATGCTTCTATTTGTGCTAATACTTTGGCCGCTTGAGTGCCACCCATCACTGCCAATTCAGCGCTTGGCCAGGCAACAATTAATCTCGGATCATAAGCTTTGCCGCACATGGCATAATTTCCTGCGCCATAAGAATTGCCCACAATCACCGTGAATTTTGGCACCACCGAATTGGCAACAGCATTTACCATTTTAGCACCATCTTTTATAATGCCACCATGTTCGCTTTTGCTTCCCACCATAAAACCAGTTACGTCTTGTACAAATAATAAAGGAATTTTCTTTTGGTTGCAATTGGCAATAAAACGCGTGGCTTTATCAGCAGAGTCTGAATAGATAACACCACCAAACTGTATTTCGCCTTTTTTTGTTTTGGAAACCGTTCTTTGATTGGCAATAATTCCGACCGCCCAACCGTCAATTCTGGCATAACAAGTGATGATGGATTTTCCATAATCCTCTTTATACATATCCATTTCGGAGTTGTCGACCAATCGCTTGATGATTTCCATCATGTCATATTGGTCACTTCTCGATTTTGGAATAATACCGTAAATATCCTTTTCTTCTAAAGTTGGTTTTTGAGCAGTTTCTCTATTAAAACCTGCTTTTTCATAATCGCCAATTTTGCCAACAATGCTTTTAATTCGGTCTAAAGCGTCTTTGTCGTCTTTGGCTTTATAATCGGTAACTCCTGAAATTTCGCAATGGGTTGTAGCGCCACCGAGCGTTTCGTTATCGATATTTTCGCCAATAGCTGCTTTTACTAAATAACTTCCAGCCAAGAAAATACTTCCCGTTTTATCGACAATCATGGCTTCATCACTCATAATAGGCAAATAAGCACCACCAGCAACACAACTTCCCATTACGGCTGCAATTTGGGTAATTCCCATACTACTCATGATAGCATTGTTTCGGAATATGCGTCCGAAGTGTTCTTTATCGGGGAAAATTTCGTCTTGCATTGGTAAATAAACCCCAGCAGAATCAACCAAATAAATTATTGGAAGCCGATTTTCCATCGCAATCTCCTGTGCTCTTAAATTCTTTTTTCCCGTAATTGGAAACCATGCACCCGCTTTTACAGTGGCATCATTGGCTACAACAATGCATTGTTTTCCTTTGATGTATCCCATTTTTACAACTACACCACCCGATGGACATCCGCCATGTTCAGCATACATGCCATCGCCAACAAAAGCACCAATTTCAATACTATTCGCTTTAGCATCAAGCAGATAATCAATGCGTTCACGAGCCGTCATTTTACCTTCGGCATGCAGTTTTTCTATACGTTTGGTTCCGCCGCCAACTTTTACTTTGGCAAAGTGTTGTTTTAAATCTGTTAGTAAAAGTTTGTTATGATCTTCGTTTTTATTGAAGTTGATGTCCATAGTAATGAATAATTGCTATTGTTCTTATTTGGTTGCTAATCTACGAAAACGTTTTCAAAAGGAGAAATAAGAGTTTGTTCTATCATTTTTTGTCTTACTAAATTATATATTTTTGTTACTTCTTAAATGTGATTTGTTAATATTCACTTAACATTAGTGATATACATTTGCATCAAATTTCAACACTATGACCATAAACAGTATTTTCCAATTTTTAGTTCCAAAAGATAAAAAATTCTTTCCACTTTTTGAACAAGCGACAGCAAATTTAGTATTACTTGCAGAAACTCTGCATGAAGCAGTTAATGCACCCAAATCGGAACGTGAGGATTTTTATAGCAAAATAGAAGATTTGGAAGCAGCAATTGAAGAGATTACTCATATAACACATTTGGAATTGAGTCGCAATTTCATCACTCCATTTGATAGAGAAGATATTCATGCTTTAATTAAAGCGATTGATAATGTTGCCGATTATATGCATGGTGCAGCCAGTAGAATGCGTTTGTATCAAGTAGAAAAAATAACAAAATCAATTCGTAAATTAACCGAGATTAATCTTGAAGCTTGTCAATTGATCAATGTTGGTATCAAAGAATTGAAGGATATGAAGGATCACAAAGCGATAAAAGAAACATGTAAAAAAATCAATAAACTAGAAAGCAAAGCAGACTCCGTTTTTGATAAAGCGGTCGCTGATATCTTTGAGAACGAAACCGATGTTAAAAATATCATTAAATATAAAGAAGTTCTTTCAGCTTTGGAATCTGCTTCGGATAAATGTAAAAGTGTTTCCAACGTTATGGAACAAATTTCTGTAAAACATTCTTAAACCAGTTGTCAGTTTGCAGTTTTCAGTAAGCAGTTTAAATGTTACTACTGAATACTTAATCCCGAACACTGAACACTAAAAAAAATATGACATTATTAATAGTAATTATAATTCTTGCCTTGGTATTTGATTATATCAATGGCTTTCACGATGCCGCCAATTCAATTGCAACAATTGTAGCCACTAGAGTTTTGACACCTTTTCAGGCAGTACTTTGGGCTGCTTTTTTTAATTTTATGGCGTATTGGGTTTTTGGTTTTGGAGTAGCCGATACTGTTGCAAAAACGGCTCATACTAGTAGTATTGATTTGGTTGTGATTTTAGCCGGAGTTATCGCAGCTATTATTTGGAATCTTTTGACATGGTGGAAAGGAATTCCTTCCTCCTCTTCTCACACATTAATTGGAGGTTTTGCTGGAGCAGCGATTGCACATGGTTTCCGTGATGTTACTGACCCAGAACACGCTGGATTCAAAATTGTAAATTGGCTAAAAGAAGCAAAAAATGGAGAATTATTGCCATCAGGTGTGGTAATCGTTATTTTATTTATTGTTTTTGCACCCTTGTTAGGGATGTTAATTTCCTATTTTATTTCCTTGTGGATGATGTATTCTTCCAAGAAAAATAGATGGCCAAAAATAGTTACTATTGTGTTTATGCTTTTGGTTCTTTGGTTTTTATATTCGGTTTTAAAATTTGATGTGCAACCAAAAAAAGCTCTATTTCATAACAAATATTGGTATTTTATTAGTGAACCATCCAACATCAAATGGTTTTTGGTTGCCATTATATTTTTCAGTTTAGCTATTTTCAATTTAGTTTTTAGTAGTTTTTCGACTGCAAAGGCAGAGAAAATTTTAAAAAAAATGCAGTTGTTGTCCTCGGCAGCTTTCAGTTTAGGACATGGAGGTAATGACTCTCAAAAAGTGATGGGTATTATTGCAGCTGCTGTAGCCGTATATTTAAAAATGAACCCACATGTAAATATGTCTGATGGTTGGCTGGATTTAAATGTAATTTTACCTGATGAAGATAATGGAATAGAAGCCAATATGCCTAGTTGGATTCCTTTAACATGTTATACTGTGATTGCCTTAGGAACGCTCAGTGGAGGTTGGAAAATTGTAAAAACAATGGGTTCCAAAATCACAAAAGTTACTGCTTTTGAAGGCGTTGTAGCCGAGTCTGCCGGTGCTTTAACTTTATTCACGACAGAACATTTTAAAATACCAGTTTCTACTACACACACCATTACAGGTTCAATTATTGGAGTAGGTGTAACCAAGAGAGTTTCGGCTGTTCGTTGGGGTGTAACAGTTAAATTGTTGTGGGCTTGGATTTTAACCATCCCTGTTTCTGGTGTTTTGGCAGCAATAGTTTATTATTTCTTAAAGATTTTTATTTAGATATTGAATTTCCATCATAAAAAGTAAAAGCATCTTTGGGTGCTTTTTTCTTTTAGTACAGTTTTAACTATTGTTATAATTATTAATGGTTAATTTTACTTCGATAAATTAAACAATATGAAAAGTAAAATTATTATTCTCGCTATTATAATGCAAGTATCAATCAATGCATCCGCACAACTTAAAGCCATTGACTATAAAGATGGTGAACAAGTGTTAAGTGGATTTGGTATTAAACCTACTGCAGCATTAAAAGAAAAGCCAGGTGTGTTAATATTGCCAGCTTGGTTAGGTGTTGATTCGCATTCTAAAGAAAGTGCCTCAAAACTTGCTGAATTAGGTTATTATTCCTTTGTTGCCGATATTTATGGAAAAGATAGCAGACCTAAAAATCCTTCAGAAGCAGGACCAAAAGCTGGTTATTACAAAAAGAATTATGCTGAATATCAGAATAGAATTCAATTGGCTCTGAATGAATTAGTAAAGCTAGGAGCCAATCCTGATAAAATTGTTGTGATGGGCTATTGTTTTGGTGGCACTGGTGCGATTGAAGCTGCAAGAGCTAATATGAAAGTGCAAGGCGTTGTCTCTTTTCACGGTGGTTTGGGTAAAGATGTTACAAGACCAATAGATAAAATAACCCCAAAAGTATTAGTGCTTCACGGAGCAGATGATCCTTATGTACCAAAAGAAGAAGTAGATAATTTTCAAGAAGAAATGAGAGCTTCTGGTGCCGATTGGCAAATGATTTTTTATGCTAATTCGGTGCATGCGTTTACTCACAAAGATGCTGGAAATGATAATAGCAAAGGTGCAGCCTACAATCAATTAGCTGATATGCGTTCTTGGCAAGCTTTACAAAACTTTTTGAAAGAAGTTTTATAATTACTTATTATATAAAGAAAGCCCAAAACAGTCAACTATTTTGGGCTTTCGCTATTTATTTAAAATACAAAAGTCGATCTGGAGCGATCGACTTATGCGGTGAGGTGTAACTTCCTTTCGGAATCCTCGTTGCAAATATAAAGCTTTTAATTGAAACGAAAATTTATTTATTCGAGTCTCTAACTAATCTTTTTAAAATGGCCCATTGTTTTAAAGCATCTCGAGCATCCACAGCTGGATAACCAAGTACTGTTTTCCCAGCTTCAACATTAGCAGCTACGCCAGAACCTGCACCAACAATCGCGCCATCTCCAATAGTAGTATGGTCTTTGATGGAAGCGCTACCGCCTATAATTACTCCATTGCCTAAAGTTACTGAACCCGCTAAGCCAGAGTTACCAGCCATAATACAAAATTTCCCAAGCTTAGAATTGTGTCCAATTTGAACCAAATTATCAATTTTACAGCCATCTGCTAATACAGTCGAACTGAATTTACCTCTATCAACACATGAATTGGCACCAATTTCAACATTATTTCCAATGATTACATTTCCAATTTGTGGAATTTTAACCAAACCTTTTTGTGGATCGGGACGAAAACCAAAACCATCAGCACCTATAGTACAATTGGGATGTAAAATACAATCATTCCCAATATGACATCTTTCACGGATTACTGTTCCTGACCAAACAACAGTATTATTTCCTATCGTACTTTCATCGAGAATGGTTACATTTGGGTAAATAATGGTGTTTTCTCCAACAGTAACTTTTGGACCAATATAACTTCCAGCGCCAATTTTAGTTCCCTTGCCTATTACAGCAGTTGTATCGATGATGGCAGTTGGATGGATTTCAATACTGAAAAAAGGAGTAGGTTGAGCAAATAATTCTAAAATTTGTGACATTGCCAAATCGGCATTTTTAACTTTAATAAAAGCACGATTAGCTCCGGGTTCAATGGCAATATCTTCGTTTACTACAGCAACACAAGCTTTGGATTTTTCCCAAAATTTTTCATATTTTTTGTTACCAATAAAAGAAATTTCGGATTCACTGGCCATTTCTAATTGTTCTGGAGCTGTTATTTTACAAGAAGTTGCACCAACAATTTCACCTTGTAAAACAGCATTAATTTCCTGAAGAGAGAATGAATTCATGGTTTTTTGGTTTTATAATATCAAATTAAGTGAATACAATTTTAAATTCCTAATAGTTGTAGATTAAATCCAAAACCTTAAACCCGAAACTCGCAAACTAACTATACTTCTTTCTGTCCCATCATCATCAAATACGCTTTCAAAAATTCATCGATATTACCATTCATTACGGCTTCCACATCGCTGGTTTCATGTCCCGAACGAACATCTTTTACCAATTTATAGGGGTGCATCACATAATTTCTAATTTGAGAACCCCATTCAATCTTCATTTTTCCAGCTTCAATATCACTTCGTTGTGCTTGTTGCTTTTTTAACTCTATTTCATACAATTGTGATTTCAACATTTGCATCGCACGTTGGCGGTTGTCTTGTTGCGAACGGGTTTCCGAACATTGAATTTGAATTCCCGTTGGTTTGTGAAACAATTGTACTTTCGTTTCTACTTTGTTTACATTTTGTCCTCCTGCACCACTCGAACGCGAAGTAATAATGTCAATATCGGCAGGATTAATCTCGATTTCTATGGTATCGTCAACCAAAGGATAGACATAAACAGACGCAAAGGAAGTATGACGTTTCGCATTACTATCAAAGGGAGAAATGCGAACCAAGCGATGGACACCATTTTCTCCTTTCAAATAACCAAAAGCAAAATCGCCTTCAATTTCTAAAGTCACAGTCTTAATTCCGGCAACTTCACCTTCCTGAAAGTTTAATTCCTTTATTTTGTATTGTTGATTTTCTGCCCACATCATGTACATTCTCATCAACATTGATGCCCAATCACAACTTTCGGTTCCTCCTGCGCCAGCTGTAATTTGAATAACTGCACTCAAATTATCGCCTTCATCCGAAAGCATGTTTCTGAACTCTAAGTTTTCAATATGAGCATTGGTTAATTCATAATGAGTGTCGAGTTCTTCTTCAGTAGCATCACCATCTTTGAAAAATTCATAAATAATTTGAAGTTCTTCAGCCATAGCGTTGCCTTTTTCAAAATCTTCCACCCATTTTTTCTTAGAGCGTAAGTTTCTGACAATAATTTCGGCTTCCTTTGCATTGTTCCAAAAGTTAGGTGCAAAAGTTTTTTCTTCTTCGTTTGTAATTTCTATTAGCTTGGCATCAATGTCAAAGATACCTCCTCAACGCACCAAGACGTTCTATAATACCTTTTATTTGTTCGGTATTTGTCATAAATAATGTAGTTTTGTATCCGCAAATGTAGGGACAATTCGCGACTTGTTCCTACATCAAAATACTTTTTTTATGGAAATTAATTTAATCAGTGATACCGTAACAAAGCCATCTCCCGAAATGATGCAAGCCATGTTTGAAGCTAAAGTAGGCGATGATGTTTTCAAACAAGACCCAACAGTCAATGCTTTTGAGAATATGGTAGCCGATTTATTTGGAATGGAAGCAGCATTGTTTTTTCCCTCAGGAACGATGGCGAATCAAACCGCTATTAAATTGAATACCAATTCTGGAGACCAAATCATTTGCGATAAATGGTCACATATTCATTTGTATGAATCGGGCGGAGCATCTGCAAACAGTGGCGTTAATTTCAATTTATTGGATGGAAATCGAGGCATGATTACAGCCGAACAAGTGAAAGCGGGAATCAATGATCCAGAGTTTTATCACACTCCATTTTCCAAAATGGTAGGAATAGAAAATACGACCAACAAAGGCGGTGGTGCTTGTTATGAGATTTCTGAATTGCAAAAGATAAAGCAAATTTGCATTGACCATAATTTAAAATACCATTTAGACGGTGCGCGATTATGGAATGCTTTGGTTGCAAAAAATCAACAGCCAAAGCAATTTGGAGAACTATTTGATACCATTTCAGTTTGTTTTTCCAAAGGTTTGGGATGTCCAATAGGTTCGGTTTTGATTTCAGATTCCGAAACGATACACAGAGCGTTGCGTATTCGAAAAATATTTGGAGGCAATATGCGTCAATCTGGTTATTTGGCAGCAGCCGGAATTTATGCTTTGGAAAACAATATTAATCGATTAGAAGGCGACCATAGAAGAGCGAAGGAATTAGGGCAAGTTTTACAACAATTACCTTGGATAGAAACCGTAGTACCAGTAGAAACCAATATTTTGATATTTGAAGTAAAAAAAGCATTGGATGAGAAAACAGTCATAGAAAAACTCAAGTCAAAAGGCATCCTTATTAGTTCTATGGGTCAAGGAAAATTGCGCATTGTCACCCATCTTGATTATCGTCAAGTGATGCATGAATATGTAATGGAAAATTTAGAGAAGATTAGGTTTTAATAAACTATTTTATTCCATTCAAACCCCGAAGGGGTGAAACTATTATAGATTAAATCATTTCATTTCATTCAAACCCCGAAGGGGTGACATAATTATACATATTATTCTTCAATCCATTCAAATAGATATTTTTCATTGTATTCGATTTGAAATTTTTGCAGAAATTCAAGATATTCATCTTTGAATGTTTGTTTTTGATGATGTTTTTCTTGATTTAGAATGTAGTTATAAACCTGTTCTATTTGGGAATGTGCATAAGAAAAAGCTCCGTATCCTTCTTGCCACGAAAATTTGCTCTCTACAAACTTTTTATCATTAATAAAATTACTTGAATTGTTTTTGATGTCGCGCACCAAATCGGAAATAGCCATTGATGGTTTTAAACCAACAAATATATGTATATGGTCTGATACTCCATTTACAATAATTGATTTATGACCTTTGTTGGTAATGATACCTGAAATATATTTATACAATTCATCTTTCCATTTTTTGTCAATTAGGTTTTTACGACCTTTTACAGCAAAAACGATTTGGATGTATAATTGTGAAAATGTTCCTGGCATAATAATAATGTCACCCCTTCGGGGTTTTGTTAATGTTGATTATTTTGTTATAATAATCTCACCCCTTTGGGGTTTTGATTTATTTATTTTTATAGTTTATTCTTTTACTATTCGGATGACTTTTTGGGCTGTTTCACCTTGAACGTTTACCAAGTAATTTCCAGTTTTTAAATTAGACAAATCAAGTGTTACTGAAATATTATCAAAACTTTCATCATACACTTTTTGACCTATTAAGTTGTATATCACAACAGAATTAATAGTTTGAGTTGATTTTAGTAGTAGAATGTTTTTAACAGGATTTGGAGCGAATTGAAGCGGGAAGATTTCATTATCACTTATACCCAATGCAATGTTTATTGTTACTGCCAAACGAGCAACACTTTGAACGCCGTTGATGGTTTGAGTGGCATAATAGGTAGTATTATTTAACAAAGGTGTGTTTAATGGAAGTGGTGTTATAGCTGTAGCCGAGGCATACCATTGAATAGAAGTACCGCTAACTATAATGTTTGCCAAGGTGGCTCCTGCTGGAAAAGATTGTGTAGTTACTCCTGTGGGTGCAGGAATTTGTGAAGGAACAATTTCAATATTTCCTATAACAAGCTCATCGCAACTATATATCCCTCCCTCGGTATCCCAAACAGTTATGGAATGTGAACCCAAAGAAACATTTTCAAAAACATTACTTACTTGTCGTGGCCCATTATCCAAACTATATTCATAAGTACCATAGCCAACTATGTCAACTGTTATGCTTTGAACACCCGATAGGTTAATAACTGTAAAACCATCACTTACAGGTGACGCGGGTCCAGACTGATTAACTGCATAGTTGGTAGAAAACCCATTACAAGTTGGATAAGAAGTAGAAGTCAAAGCAACACTATATTCCTGTGTCGCTCCAATGGAGGAAGCAGTATTCACAAGATATGTTGGGCTGTTACTACCTGCTATTGGCACACTATTTTCATACCATTGAAAAGTATAAGCTGCAGGATTCCCAACATTAGTCTGCAAAGTCAATGTACTCAAAACTGTATTTGTAATATAATCAACACAAATGGAGTTTCCATTTCCTTGAGAATAAATAAAAGGAGAAAAGGAGTTTGTAACTTGTAAAGGTTGCTCAACTATTGTGAAGCAATAGTTTCCTTGATAATCAATTCTATTGTTCTCTATTCTAATCCATACATTTCCTCCTACTAAAGCGGAAGCTGGGGTTAAAATTTCATTTATATTGTTTAGTGCATCGGATTGTGTGGGAAAAAAATGAAAGGTAACATTAGGATCGCCGTTAGAGATATAAGCCGCATTAACCGTTAAATTAAATACTTCAAAACCATCTCCATTGCCATCGCAAGCAACCAAACTAGGCGGATTAGTATTTGGTGTTGGTATTGGCAAAACTCTTATGTCTAATGTGGTGATGCTTTTACATCCTGTTGCAATATTGGTAACTACCACGCCCAAGGTTTGTACTGCAGGTGTAATATTTACATAACTCGTAGGATTAGCTATGACATTCGTTCCTGTTTGAGCATTAAATAAATTGGGAAAAAAAGTAACTGTAAATCCTATTAAACCCTGCAAGATTTCATTGTTTTTAACCGTCAAATCAAATGTAGTAATTTGATTATTTGGATTAGCATCGTCATCGCATACGCTCAATGGGGTTGGTGTGGTGAGTAGCAATGGGGTGTTAATATTGATTTGGAATGAACCAATATTAGAACAGAAAGTTGCAGTATTTTCTACCCTTACCCATATCGTTTGTCCATTAGAAGCAACATAGTTTGAAGTGTTGAGAATAGGTGACGTGCCTGTTTGTGCAGCTATTTGGTTGGTGTAATAGGTCACAATATAGTTGCTTGCTGGTAGTGGTTGTTGTGCCAAGACTACTGCTGTGCTTTGGGTTAAATCTACAAATGTAACTCCATTTTGTGGGTTACTGTCATTATCGCAAACGGATATATTTCCTAAACTGACTGGGGCTATTGGGCTTGGGTTAACAATTAAATTAAAATTTCCCACAGCAAAGGTATTTGTAGTGTTGTTTGTAATTCGATAATAAACCGTTTGTTGAAATGGGATTATGTTTGGATAAGTAGCTGGTTGGCTTATAGTGTTTCCATTTATTTGAGCATCAGTAATTGTTTCATAAAATGATACAGTATAATTAGAAGAGCTACCTGCTTGAGAAGCAAGAATTTCAGGAATAACTTGTGTTAAATTAAAAATAGCAAATCCATCTTGGTTATAATCACAAACTGAAATATTAGATACTGTGGGAGCAATAGGATCAGTGTCAAGAATTTCTGTACTAAAAGCTGTTTTAGTTGTAATGCTAGAAATAGCAAAAGAGTTAAGCGTAGCTATACAAACAATCAAAAGGAATACCAATTTTTTCATAAAGTTTTTTTTCAAATTTATAAAAATATTTTGATAATAGCTTTATTAAGATACAAACTCATTCCCTAATCCTTTTATAAACAATGCTTTTCAAAAATCTCTTAATGTCTCTTGAAGGTTGGAAAATTTATTTAATTAAAATTATAAAAAAAAATAAATTCTGTATATCTTTTATAT
>NZ_JBKCVI010000072.1:0-13371 GCF_046317795.1 Flavobacterium sp.
GTAATTTTTTTCATCATTTTTAAGTTATAAAAGTTAATTGGTATAAATATACTCATAATTCAAAAATCCGCAAATATAATTAGCAGATTTTTTTTATTTTAAATTATAACATTCATTTAAATACTTGGAACTAAAATCATTTCGTTGGCTTCAGCTGTATAATCAACTCCCTCAAAACCAAAGCCAAAAAGATTTAGAAAATCTTGTTTGTACCCTGCTAAATCTCCAATTTCAGTCAGATTTTCAGAAGTAGCTTTTTCCCATAACGTTTTTATCCTTTCTTGAACATCGTCTCGCATTTCCCAATCATCAATTCTTATTCTTCCTTTTTCATCAGTAGGAATTTCTTTTCCAGTGTAAAGCCGTTGTTCAAATAGTCGTTGGATTTGCTCAATACATCCTTCATGAATCCCTTCTGCTTTCATTATTTTATACAGTAATGAAATATACAATGGAATTACCGGAATAGCCGAACTGGCTTGAGTTACTAGAGCTTTGTTTACAGAAACATACGCTTTTCCATTAATTGATTTTAGACTATCTCTAATTTTAAAAGCGGTTGCTTCTAAGTCGTCTTTAGCGCGACCGATAGTTCCTTTTCTGTAAACGGCTTCAGTCACTTCTGGACCAATGTAAGAATACGCTATTGTTGTTGCGCCATTGGCCAAAACTCCTGCACTTTTTAATGCGTCAATCCACATAGCCCAATCTTCGCCTCCCATTACTACCACAGTATTATCGATATCTTCTTGGTTTGCTGGCTCAATGGTAACTTGAGAAACAACCCCAGTATGAAAATCAACCGTTTTATTTGAAAAAGTTTGACCAATTGGTTTTAATACCGAACGATGTAAAATACCCGTTGTGGGGTGCATCCTTACCGGAGAAGCTAAACTGTATATTACCATATCTACCTGACCTAAATCGGCTTTAATTAATTCGATGGTTTGTTGTTTAACTTCGTTGGAAAACGCATCGCCATTAATACTTTTGGCATACAAACCTGCTTTTTGTGCTTCTGTTTCAAAAGCAGCCGAATTGTACCAACCTGGTGTGGCGGTTTTGCCTTCCGATGGCGGCTTTTCAAAGAAAACCCCAATCGTTCCTGCTCCTGAACCGAATGCGCTTGTAATTCTTGAAGCTAATCCAAAGCCAGTTGAAGCACCGATAACTAAGACTTTTTTGGCACCATCAATTTTGCCTTTTGATTTTACAAACGCTATTTGATTTTTGACATTTTGAGCACAACCATCTGGATGAGCTGTTAAACAAATAAATCCACGCATTCTTGGTTCTATAATCATTTTCTATATAAATTAGGTTGTATAAATTCTTAGTTACGTTAAAACAAAAATATAAATTAAATTGTTTAATTGAGTAATGCTTTGGCATGATTGAGTGCCGAATCGGAAATATCTTTTCCTGAAAGCATTTCGGCAATTTCATTAATTCTTTCGTCGTTTGTCAATAATTTCAATTCGGAAACAGTATTATCGCCCAAAACAGTTTTGAAAACTTTGTAATGATTGCTTCCTTTGGCAGCAATTTGTGGCAAATGTGTGATGGCAAATACTTGCATTGTTGTACTCATTTCTTTCATTATTACTCCCATTTTATTGGCTATTTCACCAGAAACTCCAGTGTCAATTTCATCAAAAATAATAGTAGGTAATTTTGAATAATGGGATAAAATAGATTTTACGGCAAGCATTATTCTGGACATTTCTCCACCAGAAGCTACTTTTTTTAATAATCCAAAATCGGTTCCTTTATTGGCAGAAAATAAAAATTGTAAAGAATCTTTTCCATTGTGATTGTAGTAGTTCGATGGAATAATTTCAATTTTCAATCTTACGTTAGGCATGCCTAATTGATTTAAAATAAAGATTAACTTGTCACTTAAATTGGGTATGGCTTCGCTCCTACTGAAACTTATTTTTTTTGCTATTTCATCCAATTGAATTTCAAAATCCTTAATTTCTATTTCAAGAGCAACAATTTCATCTTCTAGAGAAGTAATTGAAACAACTTTATCTTCTAATTGATTTTGAATTTCTAATAACTCATCCACTGTTACAACTTGATGTTTCTTTTGTAAAGTATAAATTAGTTGCAGTTTTTGATTAATAATTTCCAATTTTTCTGGATCGTTAAAAACCAATTCTGACTCCCGATTCAACTCTTTTACAATATCATCAAACTCAATTACAATACTATTAGCTCTTTCAAAAAGTGACTCGTATTCAGCAGAAAAATTTATATTTTTTTGAAGTATGGTTTTGAATTCCTTCAAATTTTTCAACAATCCAAATTCATCTTCATTGGCTAAAACCAAGAGTTTGTCTAGGTTTTCTTTTATAAATTCTACGTTATTGAGTGCTTCGTATGTTTTTTCTAATTCTTCTAATTCTCCCGATTTTAAATTAGCAGCAAGTAATTCTTGATACAAAAATTCATTATAATCTTTCTCTTTTAAAATGAGTGAAAAATTGGATTTTTTTGTGTCTAAATTTGATTTAGCCGACTTATACTGTTTTAAAATAAATTGAAATTCAGATACTAATTGTTGATTACTTGCAATTGAGTCGATAATCTTAAATTGAAAATCTTCTTCCGATAATTCTAACGTTTGGTGTTGTGAATGAACATCTATTAAATAAAAACTTAAATCTTGAAGTTGTTGAAGATTGACAGGACTATCATTTACAAATGCTCTCGATTTTCCCGAAGGTAGAATCTCTCTTCTAATAATGGTCTCCTGCTCATAATCTAATTCATTTTCTTCAAAAAAAGAATGTAAATCATATTTTCCAATCGAAAAAATGGCTTCAATAATACATTTTTCTTCCTTGTTTTTGAGTGAAGACAAATCGGCTCTTTTACCAAGAACTAATCCTAGTGCTCCAAGGAGTATTGACTTTCCTGCACCTGTTTCGCCAGTGATTATTGTAAAACCATTAGAAAAATTAACATCTAATTTTTCTATCAAGGCAAAATTTTCAATAGAAAGCGAAATAATCATATCCAGGAAATGAAGTAAAATTTAAGTAAGGTAAATGTAATTATTAAAGCTTAATTGTTGCCCATTTACTCGAATTAAGAGGCGAAATTTTATTTAAAGTATCTACAGTTTTAGTTAAAGCTATTTTTGGTCCACCAGATAATATCGAGATTATTTCTTCAGACTTAGCATCAAAAAACACTCTTGTTAAAAAAGCATTTGGCCTAACAGAATATATACTCGCTAGTACATCAATTGAATCTACAACTTTAATTTTTGATGCTTCCAAATCGGAATTCATATTATCCAATCCTTCTCTATGATATACATACATAGATTGTCTAAATGCGTCAAAAGTTCCCGAGAGTAAATCTGTAATCAAAAAATATCGGTTTTGATTACCATCTGCCTGACTCCAACCCTTAAATCCGCCTTGCTGTGCCACAGTTAAAATCTCATTAGCTGTTTGAAAATAATTCGTTCCTCCATTAAGTGTGTAAGTATCAGCATCAAATCCAATAATCATATAACTGTAAAATGCTAACACAGATAATAAATTGCTGTCATAGTTTGATGGATTAAAAAATAAATTTTGAAATTCAACATAACTAAAATTAAAATCCTTATCATTATAATTAAAAACAGGAGAAGCATAAGTTGAGTTGAAAATAGGTCTAGTAGATTGCACTTGAATAGATGCAGTAAATTGGTTTGAAGCATAGCTGTTTACAATAATAACCATGGAGCAATTTATCTTCTCATTTTGTTTATAAACATCTCCTGTCCAGTCAGTTTTATTCACAAACTCATTAATTGCTTTTTCCAAAGTTTTGAAAATTTGATCATTTGTACTTGCTAATTTTTCAGTATTGACTTGAACTGTACAGTTTAATTGTTGTGCTTGAGTTACAGCAACAAGAAATAAAAAAAGAAAACTAACTATATTTTTCATATGTAGATAATATTTGATCATTTAAGGTCTCCCGATAGCTATCGGGAGTAATCGCTCAATCTTCATTGGTGTTTGCTTACGCAAACTACTTGTTGAAGGCGATTTCATAATGTGAAATTACTTTGTCCATAATATCATTTGCTACTTGTTCTTTCGGTTTTAAAGACATAGGTTCAATAATAAAGTCTTTATCTATAAAAGTAATTTTATTAGTTGGATTTCCAAAACCAGCACCTTTATCCTGAAGCGAATTTAAAACAATCAAATCTAAGTTTTTTTTCTGAATTTTCAACTTGGCATTTTCAATTTCATTTTCGGTTTCCAATGCAAAGCCAATTAAAAATTGTTTTTCTTTTATTTTACCCAATGAAGCTAAAATATCTTTAGTTTTTTCAAGCTCAATAATAAATTCAGTCTCCGATTTTTTTATTTTTTGTGATGCAATAGTCTTTGGTTTATAATCTGCAACCGCAGCAGCACAAATGGCAACATCTACTTCGCTAAAATGGGCTAAGCAAGCATCATACATTTCTTGAGCCGAAGTAACTCGTAGCAAATTTATACTCGAATTTGAACAGTTTAAATGTGTTGGACCAGAAATTAAAATAACAGTTGCACCTAATTTTGAAGCACTTTCCGCAATATCAAACCCCATTTTGCCTGAAGAATAATTACCAATAAACCGAACAGGATCAATGGCTTCATAAGTTGGCCCAGCGGTAATGAGGATTTTTTTTCCTTTTAAAGGCAGTTTACTTTCCAAATCATTTTCCAAAAAAACAATGATATTTTCAGGTTCTGCCATTCTTCCTTCACCTGATAATCCGCTAGCTAACTCTCCTGATTCAGCAGGGATAATTGTGTTTCCAAATTGTTTTAACGCATGGAAACTTGCAATAGTTGAAGGATGTTTATACATATCCAAATCCATTGCTGGAGCGAAATATACAGGACATTTCGCCGATAAATAGGTAGCAATCAAAAGGTTGTCACAATTGCCATTCACCATTTTTGACAACGTATTGGCAGTTGCTGGTGCAATTACCATCAAATCAGCCCAAAGTCCGAGTTCAACATGATTATTCCATTGTGCATCCTCATCTTCTTCATTAAAAAAAGTAGAATGTACCGGATTTTTAGAAAGTGTTGATAACGTTAACGGTGTTACAAAATCCTTAGAAGCAGGTGTCATAATCACTTGGACATGGGCACCTGCTTTTATAAATAATCTAACTAATGAGGCAGTTTTATAAGCAGCAATTCCTCCTGAAATTCCGAGTAGTATTTTTTTACCGCTTAATACAGACATCTTTATTAGTCTTTTGTTGTATCTCTATAGTAAATTTTATCATCTAGCCATTCTTGAACAGCTAATGCATGCGGTTTTGGCAATTTTTCGTAGTATTTAGAAACTTCAATTTGTTCTTTGTTTTCAAAGATTTCTTCAAGCGAATCATTGTATGTAGCAAATTCTTCTAATTTTTCAGTCAATTCTTTTTTTATTTCTGAATTGATTTGATTTGCTCTTTTAGCCATTATTGTAATTGCCTCGTAAACATTTCCTGTGCGCTCCTCAATTGCAGTTTTGTTGTAAGTAATTGTGTTTACTGGTGCATTTGTCTTCTTTAAATCCATGACTTTTATTTATTTAGAAAATTGTTTTAAATCGTTTTCAATTCTAGCTAACATCTCGTCAGCTTTTGGTTTGTATTCTGAATTATTGTAGTATTTTACAAATCCCGTATAGGCAGCTTTTGCAGAAATCAATCTTTCTTCCATTTTCATTGGAATACTATTAATTGCTAAATTATAAGCAGAATCTAATTTGTAAAATAGTGCTTTCTCTTTATAGGGTGTGCCTGGGAAATTTATAATAAAATTATCAAAAGCGACCATGGCAGCTTTATAATCTGAAATATTGTTGTATGTTTTTGCATTTTCATATGCCTTTAATTCTAACTTTTCTCTTAACTCCTTGACCAAAAGATTTGCTTCAGCAACATTAGTAGATTCAGGATATATATCAATAAAATTTTGAAGTTTATCTATCGCTTTGTAGGTATCAGTTTGATCTAAAGTATACACTGGAGATAATTCTGAAAAACATTTTGCTCCTAAAAAAGCAGATTCCTCAACTTTTTCACTTTTAGGATAACTGGAAACAAAACTTTCAAATTGATAACCCGCTAAATAATATTGTTCCGTTTTATATAACGATTGAGCATACATATAAAACATCCTTTCTGCCTGAGGTTTACCTTTGTATGCTGGTGCAATTTGATCAAATAGTCGTAATGCTTTAGCATACTTTTTTGCTTCATACATTTTGGTTGCTTCAATAAACTTAACAGAAACATCTTCTGATTTCAACGCTTTTTGAAAATCGCTACAAGACGAAATAAGTATAACTAAGACAAATAAATATAAAACGTTCTTCATTTTGTTATTGAATGAGTTGATTTTAAACACATTTTAGCGTTTAAATCCCTCCCAAAGTTTAGGGAGCAAATTTAGTTATTAATTGTGGATTACAAAATATTATTTTTAATGTTCAAAAATTTTACATAGCAGCGATTTTATTAGTAAAATTATGCAAACGTTTTGCTAAATCTTCATCAACATTTACTAATGGTAAACGAACAGTATTTTCAGCTAACCCCAATGATTTAAATACTTCTTTAATACCAGCTGGATTTCCTTGTTCAAAAATCATATCGATTGAATCTGCTAAAAGATAGTGTAACTTATAAGCTTCTTCTACTCTTTTATTTAAACCCAAATGTACCATTTCTGAAAATTGCTTTGGAAAACCTTCTGCAATTACTGAAATTACACCCGAACCACCAGCTAAAACCATAGGCAAAGTAATCATATCATCACCTGAAATTACCAAGAAATTCTTAGGAGCATTTTGAATTAATTTCATCGCCTGAACAATATCGCCTGCCGCTTCTTTCACTGCCACAATATTTTTAAAGTCATTTGCCAATCTTAGAATTGTGGAAGGCAAAACATTACTTGAGGTTCTTCCTGGAACATTATATAAAATAATAGGTATAGGTGAAACTTCTGCAATGGCTTTGAAATGTTGGTAAATTCCTTCTTGTGTTGGCTTATTATAATAAGGAGAAACCGATAAAATAGCTACGAAATCGGATAAATCTCTTGTATTTAATTCCTCAATAACTTCTTGTGTATTGTTACTTCCAACGCCTAAAACTAATGGTAATCTTTTGTCATTAGCAACCACAATAGTTTTTATTACTAATTCTTTTTCAACTTTAGATAATGTTGCCGTTTCTGCTGTGGTACCAAGAACTACTAAATAATCTATTCCATTGTCTATTTGAAAATTCACGATAGCTTTTAGAGCATCAACATCTACAGAATAATCTTTTTTGAATGGCGTAATCAGCGCAACTCCTGTTCCTATTAATGACTGCATTTTATATTTTATTTAGAATTTTTAAATATTTGAATAGTTCTTCAACAAAAACTTTATAATTTTCTGCATTTGTATTAATCATAAAGTGATTTAATCTCTTATCTACTGTAGCAAATCCCACTTTAAAACTAGCTTTAGAAAGATGTGAAACTAATAAAAGCGCTACCTTTTCTGTATCATAATAATTAATTAACAAATCAAACGGTTCCTTAATAAAATCTTTAACTTCTTTTTTATCTAAAGTTCCTGTCCAACTCAAATCCTTATGGCTAAAAACGGGATAATCAAAGACTTCATTTTTTTTGATTTTATCCTTGTAAACTAAAATCTTGATATTACATTCATCAATTCCATTTTTGATTAATTCATTGACTAAGGATTCTCGTTCATAAAAGTAGGATTCATCAAAAATAATCCCAACCGTTTTAATTATACTATCTGACGATAAATGCTTAACATTTGATAAGCTATTTTTAACTATTTTTTTTGTTGAAAAATCCTTTAAGTAATTTAAAAACATACTACTTTTACTTGATTAGCAAATTTACTGAAATTAGTATCAAAACCGATGGCAAAACTAAAAAACAATAACGTTGTATTGAAACAAATTGTTTTATTATTAACATTTCAATTAGTTATATCCTGTGCCGATAAAAAGTATTATGTAACCCGAATTGAAGGAAAGGAAATTGGCATCACCAATAAAAATGGCGATGTTGCTCAAATAGAAAACATTATAAAACCATATCGAGAAAAAATTGATGCTGATTTAAACGCAGTTTTATCCTATGCTCCAGAAACTATTGACAAATCGGGTGAATGGCAAACGCCTATGGGTAACTTTTTAGCTGATATTACTTTCGAAAAATCGGATAAAGTGTTTCACATGCGCGAGAAAAAATCCATTGATATTTGTTTGTTAAATCACGGAGGAATACGTAACATAATTCCAAAAGGCGATATAACAGCCCGAACAGCTTATGAAATTATGCCGTTTGAAAATACTGCTGTTGTCATTGCTTTAAAAGGTGAGCAAGTTTTAGAAATAGCCAATTATATTATTTCTGAAAAAAAACCGCATCCATTGAAAGGAATGACTTTTACAATTGACAAAAACAACCAGCCAATTGCTATTTTAGTAAATAAAATTCCTCTGGACATAAATAAAATATATTATGTAGCCACTTCTGATTATTTGTCTTTTGGCAATGACAATATGCTTTTTTTTAAAAAAGGAATTCGGAAATTTGATTTAGATTACAAACTACGCAATATTATCATAGATTATTTTAAAGAAAATAAAATAATAGTGGTAAAAAAAGATAATAGAATCACAAAAGAATAGTACTATGGAAAGAAGAGATTTTATTCATAAAACAGTGGCAAGCTCAACATTTTTAGGACTTGGCGGATTGTCATTAAGTAGTTTTAACACTTTAGAAACAAAACATCTAACTGTACTTCACACCAATGATGTTCATAGTTATATTGATCCTTTCCCACCGACGCATCCTAAGAGTCCGAATATGGGAGGTGTTGCAAGAAGAGCCGCATTAATTGAAAGCATTCGAAATGAAAATCCTAATGTACTATTATTAGATGCTGGTGATATTTTTCAGGGAACACCCTATTTCAATTATTATGGTGGTGAATTGGAATTCAAGCTGATGAGCATGATGAAATATGATTTGGCTACTATTGGCAATCATGATTTTGATAACGGAATTGAAGGTTTATACAAGCAATTACCGAATGCAGAATTTGAGTTTGTTTCTGCTAATTATGATTTCAAAAATACCATAATGGATGGTTATGTAAAACCTTATAAAATCCTTGATAAAAATGGCATTAAAGTTGGAGTTTTTGGACTTGGTATTAGATTAGATGGTTTAGTTGATAAGAAAAGCTATAAAGAAACTATATATAATAGCCCATTGGAAGTTGCACAAGACATGTCAAGGATTTTAAAGCACGAACACAAATGCGACTTGGTGATTTGTCTTTCACATATTGGGTATAAATATAAAGAGGAACCCAATAAGATTTGTGATTTTAAATTAGCCGGTTTAACAAAAGATATAGATTTGATAATTGGTGGTCATACTCATACTTTCTTAGACAAACCAACCGTTTTAAAAAATTCAGCTGGTAAGGATGTTCTAGTAAATCAAGTAGGTTGTTATGGAATAAATCTTGGTCGAATTGATTTTTATTTTGATAATGATGCTTCTAAAAAACATTTAGGAAAATCGATAGTTGTTTAATAAAATATAGTAATTCAATTGGATAACATATTTAAAAAATCAAGTTCGCTGATAATGGGAATTTTCAATTGATTGGCTTTTTCTAATTTGGCTGGTCCCATGTTTTCTCCCGCTACAACATAATCTGTCTTGGCAGAAATGGAACTTCCTACCTTACCACCATTATCTTCTATCGCTTTTTTCAAATCATCTCGAGAAAATTTTTCAAAAACACCCGAAACGACAAAGGTTTTCCCTGATAGTTTGTTGGTAGCATTTGGATTGAATTTTTCGACCAATTCCAATTGAACTCCAAATTGTTTCAAACGCTCTATAATTTTGATGTTTTCTTCATTTTCAAAAAACTCAATAACACTTTGGGCAATCTTCTCACCAATTTCGTCTACCAAAATTAAATCCAACAGCGATGCATTTTGAATAGCATCGATGGTTTTGTAGTGTTTTGCTAGTTTCTTAGCAACCGTTTCGCCAACATAGCGAATACCAATAGCATACAAAACCCTTTCAAACGGAACTTCCTTGGATTTTTGAACTCCATTAATTAAATTTTCAGCCGATTTTTGAGCCATTCGTTCCAATGGCAAAATTTGTTCAACCGTTAATTCATATAAATCGGCATAATCTTTTAACAAACCGTTATTGAAAAGCAACGCCACAGTTTCGCCACCAAGTCCTTCAATATCCATGGCTTTACGAGAAATAAAATGTTGAATTCTGCCTATTATTTGAGGTGGACATCCATAAAAATTTGGACAATAGTGATTGGCTTCTCCTTCGGTTCTAATTAATTCGGAATGACATTCTGGGCAATTTGAAATATATTGTGTTGGTTGTGAAACTGAGCTTCTTTTTGAAAAATCAACACCAATAATTTTAGGAATAATTTCGCCTCCTTTTTCTACAAAAACAGTGTCGCCAATTCGAATATCCAATTTTTCTATTTGATCGGCATTGTGCAAAGAAGCCCTTTTTACTATAGTTCCTGCCAACTGAACGGGTTGCAAATTTGCCACCGGAGTTATCGAACCTGTTCGTCCCACTTGATAGGAAATAGAAATTAATTTTGTTGCAACTTGTTCCGCTTTAAATTTATAAGCCATTGCCCAACGTGGAGATTTGGCCGTATAACCCAATTCATCTTGATGCTGAAAACTATTCACCTTGATGACTACACCATCGGTTTCATAAGGCAAATCATGCCGATGTGTATCCCAATAATTGATAAAATCAAAAACTTCTTCAATAGAATGCGCTAGCTTTGCTTGTTTCGGCACTTTAAAGCCCCAGTTTCTAGCAGCTTGCAAACTTTCAAACTGAGTTTCAATATTGAGATTGTTACCAACTATAAAATAGAGTAAACACTCTAATGGTCTTTTTGCAACTTCTGAACTATCTTGTAATTTCAAACTTCCTGAGGCAGTGTTTCTTGGATTGGAATAGGGAGTTTCACCAATTTCTAAGAGTTCCTGATTCATCTTTTCAAAACCTTCAAACGGAAGAATTATTTCGCCTCGAATATCAAACCTTGAAGGATAAGTCCCTTTAAGTTGCAACGGAATAGATTTTATGGTTTTAATATTATTCGTCACATCATCGCCCTGAAATCCGTCGCCACGTGTAACTGCTCGTTTTAAAGTTCCGTTTTCGTAAGTAATAGAAATAGAAGCGCCATCATATTTTAATTCACAAGTATATTGCAACGGAACATTGCCAAGCACTTTTTGAATTCTGGTTTCCCAATCGATTAAATCTTCTTTGGAATAGGAATTATCCAAAGAATACATGCGGTAATCGTGAACAACCGTATGGAAATTTTTAGTAATCGTTCCGCCTACTCTTTGCGTGGGAGAATTTTCATCAAATAATTCTGGATGCTGATTTTCTAATTCCTGAAGTTGTTTTAGTTTTTGGTCAAATTCAAAATCAGATATCGTTGGACTATCTAACACATAATAGTTATGATTGTGTTGATTGAGTTCTTCTCGTAAATCTTGAATTGTTTTTTTAACATCCATAAAAAATTGGCTATACTAGTTGCAAATTGTGAGCACTAAAATAGCCAATATTTTTGAAATAAAAGAGTTATACTTTACGATTGAATTATTCCATTAATTTGCAGGTATAATTGACCGTCACTCAAAATGGCTCCTTCGGTAATCAAATCAAAAATTGCCATATTTCGTTCGATTTGATACTCTTTTTTACCTATATGAATTTCCACAGTATCGGTAAACATGTTATCACTCAACCATTGTAATCCTTCTTTTTGCATAAAATCAACTTGTGTTTCCAAAGCTTTCAAAACAATCGACTGAATTAATTTTTCCTGACAATGAAAAAGAAAAATATGGTTTTTAGAAAAATGTTCTAAATAATGAGCATTAGTTAAAACACCTTCCCAAATTAAATCAGAGAAAACATCGAGTTCTTGGTCGGCAACTTCTGGTTTATTTGCTTTAATGGAATCCCATTCGGCTTTATCGATTGATTGCGTGGCTAGAAAATTTGAAAACTCCTTGTGCAATGCTTCAAATTGTTCTCTGGTTAATCTTTTGTATTTCATAGGAAGTTAGAAGTTAGAAGTGGGAAGTGGGAAGTTGGAAGTAGGTAGTTTTCAAAAAAAAATCCCGATTTCGTTTTTTGGAACGAGACGGGATTTAATTTTATGAATAATAAAATTATGCTTGTTCAGCAACAATTTCATAAGGTAATTCAACCACTACATCTCTGTGAAGTCTCACAGATGCCGTATATTTACCTGTACGTTTTACAACACCGCTTGTAATAAATTTTCTATCAACAGTTTGACCAGCAGCTTCTAAAGCAGCAGCAATATCAATGTTTGAAATAGAACCGAATAATTTTTCACCACCAGCTTTTGCTGTAATTTTAATTTCGATAGCTTTGATAGCTTCACCCAATGCTTTTGCATCGTTTACTATTTTAGCTTCTTTGTGCGCTCTTTGTTTTAAATTTTCAGCTAAAACTTTTTTTGCAGACGGCGTTGCCAATGAAGCGAAACCTTGTGGGATTAAAAAATTACGACCGTATCCGTTTTTTACGTTTACTACATCGTCTTTAAATCCTAAATTTTGAACGTCTTGTTTTAAGATCAATTCCATGTTGTTGTCCTTATTATAGAAGTTAGTCTCGTTGCAATACAACGAGACAACAAACTGAGTTTATATTATTTTAATAAATCGGCCACGTATGGCATTAAAGCTAAGTGACGCGCTCTTTTGACAGCAACTGACACTTTTCTTTGGTATTTTAATGAAGTTCCTGTTAAACGACGTGGTAAAATTTTACCTTGTTCGTTCACGAATTTCAATAAAAAATCGGCATCTTTATAATCAATGTATTTGATTCCTGATTTTTTGAAACGACAATACTTTTTAATTTTGTTGGTTTCAATGTTTAAAGGTGTAAGATATCTAATATCTCCATCTTTTTTTCCTGAAGCTGATTGTTGTAAATTCGCCATAATTAGTTTGCTTTTGATTCTTTTAATTTAGTTCTTCTTCTTTCTGCCCAAGAGATTGCATGTTTGTCTAGACTTACAGTTAAGAACCGCATCACTCTCTCGTCACGTCTAAATTCAGTTTCAAAAGCAATTAAAGCTTAACCTGATACTTGGAATTCGAATAAAT
Organism: Flavobacterium sp.; assembly: GCF_046317795.1. Classification (GTDB taxonomy): domain Bacteria; phylum Bacteroidota; class Bacteroidia; order Flavobacteriales; family Flavobacteriaceae; genus Flavobacterium. Next base: position 13,313 of record NZ_JBKCVI010000072.1, read on the forward strand.
GGTAAAAACCACTTTTCTTGTTTTGGATTTCGTAAGCTAGTTTTTTCAAGCCCCAATCC